>NZ_VIRS01000017.1 GCF_006912135.1 Cryptosporangium phraense
GCGAAGGCGCCGGCCGCTGGTCCGCCGCGCGGAGCGGTGACGGCGCCGGCCGGAGCGGCGGCGCTCGGGGCGGCGACCGTCTGCGGGCGGCCGGTGGTGGCCGGGACGGTGGTGGCCGCGGTGGCTCGTCGCGGGATGGCGACGGCGGCGGCCGCGGTGGCGCGCCCCGCACCGGAGGCTCCGGCGGTGCGTCGCGCGGCGGTGGCGCATCGCGCGGCGGTGGCGCATCGCGCGGCGGCGTTTCGGGCGGCGGTTCGCGCGGAGGAGGAACCGGCGCTTCGCGGTCGGGCGGGACCCGCGGTGCTGACCAGTCGCGGCGCAGTGCCTCCTCGGAGCCGCTGGGCCGCGACGGGGCACCCGCCCCGCGGCGGGCGTCGCGCACCGTCGGCTACGGGAAATCCGCTACGGACGACCGTCCGTATCAGGACGTGTGGGAAGAAGAAGAGGGCGACCCGAACTGGGCCGCCAAGCTCGACGAGCCCAAGGAAGGCGAGCGCCTGCAGAAGGTGCTGGCGGCCGCGGGCATCGGGTCCCGCCGGGCCTGCGAGGACCTGATCGAGCAGGGGCGGGTCAGCGTCGACGGCAAGGTCGTCACCGTGCAGGGCAAGCGGGTCGACCCGCTGACCGCGGTGATCCACGTCGACGGCCAGCGGGTCATCGTCGACGACCGCATGGTCTACATGGCGTTCAACAAGCCGACCGGCGTGCTCTCGACGATGAGCGACGACAAGGGCCGGCTGAACATCGGCGACTACGTGCAGGACCGCGAGGTGCGCGTGTTCCACGTCGGGCGCCTGGACGCCGAGTCCGAGGGCCTGCTGCTGCTCACGAACGACGGTGCGCTCGCCCACCGGCTCACCCACCCGTCGTACGGCGTGCTGAAGACGTACCTGGCCGAGGTGCCCGGCCCGATGCACAGCGACGTGAAGAAGCGCCTGCTGGAGGGCGTCGAGCTCGAGGACGGGCCGGTCAAGGTCGACGACTTCCGGGTCGTCGACAACCTGCCGGGCCGGCTGCTCGTCGAGGTCACGATCCACGAGGGGCGCAAGCACGTCGTCCGGCGGCTGCTGGAGGAGGTCGGGCACCCGGTGAGCCGGCTGGTCCGGACCGCGATCGGGCCGATCCAGCTGGCCAACATCAAGCCGGGCAAGGCCCGGCACCTCAGCCAGGCCGAAATCGGCCAGCTGCACTCGCAGGTCGGGCTCTAGTGGCGGTCAGGGCCCTGCGGGGGGCGATCCAGATCGACGAGAACTCGCGGGACGCGATCCTGGAGGGCACGACCGAGCTGATCAACGCGGTCATGGACCGCAACACGATCACGACCGACGACCTCATCAGCGTCATCTTCACCGCGACGCCCGACCTCGACGCCGAGTTCCCGGCCTACGCCGCGCGGCAGCTCGGGTTCACCGACGTCCCGCTGCTGTGCACGACCGAGATCGGGGTGCCCGGGGCGATGCCGCGGGTGCTGCGGTTGATGGCCCACGCCGAGATCGACCGGCCCCGGTCGGAGCTGCACCACTGCTACCTGCGGGGCGCCGCCGCGTTGCGGAGGGACCTGCCTCAGTGACCTCCCCGGCCATCCGGGCGGTGACGCTCGGCGTTCTGCTGCTGGTTCTCGTGGGGTTCCTGCTCACCTACGGTGTGCCTGAGCCGTCCGCGTTGCGGTCCTTCGTGGCCGACGCCGGGCCGTGGACGCCGATCGGGGTGGCCGCGGTGGCGGTGGTCACGTCGGTGGCGATGGCGCCCCGCGGGGTGCCCGCGCTGCTGGCCGGGTTGCTGTTGCCGCCGGTGGTCGCGGTGGGGGCGGCGCTGTGCGGGATCGTGGTCGGGGCGTCGGTGGCGTTCCTGCTCGGGCGGTGGCTCGGGCGGCCGTATCTGTCCGGGCGGACGGCGGCGGCCGGGCCGGACGCGCGGCTGGCCCGCTTGCAGGCGTGGCTCGATCGGGACGGGACCCGGGCCGTGGTGTACGCGCGGATCCTGCCGGTGTTTCCGTTCGGGTTGCTGAACTATCTGTTCGGGGCGACGACCGTGCGGATGGTGCCGTTCGTGTTCGGGACGGCGGCGGCGATCGTGCCCAGTACGACGGCGTACGTGCTGGTGGGGGCGTCGGCGTCGGATCCCGGGTCGCCGGCGTTCTTCTTCTCGGTGGGGTTGGTGGCGTTGGTCGGGGCGCTGGGGCTGGCGCACGCGTGGTGGGCGCGCCGCCGCGCGCGAGCGACGCCCGAGGCGCAGCTCGCGCTCACCGCCGCCGAGTAGCGGCGGGGTGGCCGGGATCGGCCATTGGGGTGGATGGCCGGTTGTGGCGATGCGGTGGGGGCCCGCGAGTTCTTACAACTGAGGGGTCAGGAAGTCCGACCTCGCAGGAGAGCATGATGTTGGTCAATCGGGTGTTTGCGGCGATCTACGATCCGTTCCTCGCGCTGGGCGAGCGGCGGAGCATGGGGCAGCAGCGGGCCGGGCTGCTCGCCGCGGCCAAGGGCGACGTCCTGGAGATCGGGGCGGGCACCGGCCTCAATCTGCGCCACTACCCGGACACCGTGAACGCGCTGACGGTATCCGAGCCGGACGCCGCGATGCGAGCCGTGCTCCAGCGCCGCGTCGCCGGGATCGCGACGCCGTTCGCGGTGACCGTGTCGCCCGCACCGGCCGAAGCGCTGCCCTTTCCCGACGGCGTGTTCGACGTCGTCGTGTCGACGCTGGTGCTGTGCACGGCGGGCGACCCGGCCGCGTCCCTGGACGAGGTCCGGCGGGTGCTGCGGCCGGGCGGCCGGCTGTTGCTGATCGAGCACGTGCGGGGCGCGGACGGGTCGAGGCTGGCCCGCCGTCAGCGGCGGCTCGCCCGGCCGTGGCGGGCGTTCGCCGGCGGCTGCCGGTGCGATCAGGACACGGTCCGGTTCCTGTCCGACGCCGGGTTCAGCGTCGCCTCCCTGCGGACGGAGTCGTGGGCCGGGATGCCGGCGATCGTGTCGCCGCTGGTGGTCGGGTCGATCGGCGACGACGTATGGGCGTGTTAGAACGGCCTGCTAGATCAGGCCTAGGCGGATGCCGGTGGCGGCGGCCGCGGCCCGGGACGGCTGGTCGAGCTTGCGCCGGATGTTCGCGACGTGCCGATGCACGGTGTGCGCGCTCAGCACGAGCTCGGAGGCGATCTCGGCGTCGTTGAAGCCGCGCGCCACCAGCCGCAGAACCTCCCGCTCCCGCTCGGTGAGCACCCCGGTCTCGACGGCGGCCTCGGGCGGAGCATCGGCGCCCAGGAACGGGAGCAGCGCGTCCAGGACCGGAGCCGGATCCCCCAGCCAGGGCGGGTGGACGTTGCCGTCCAGCGGCACCAGGCGCGCCCCCGCGATCCCGGCCGCCACCTCGCGGCCCAGTGCGAACGGGATCGCCCGGTCGTCCCGCCGGTGCAGCACCAGCGTCGGCGCCTCGATCGACCCCAGCACCCCGCGAATGTCGACGTCGTACACGGCCGCCAGCACCGCCGCCGCTGTCTCGGCGTCGGCCGCCGACCGCTGCAGCCGGACGAAGTCCTCCCGCACCGACGCGGGCTCACCCGGCATCCAGACGTCGGCCAGCACCCGCGACCCCGCGCCCCAGTGCGCCCGGATCGTCGCCAGGATCGCCTCCCGCAGTGCGTCCGGCGCGGTGCGGGCGCCCTCGGCGTATCCGCCGAACACGGCCAGCCGGCTCACCCGGCCGGGATGCGCGGCCGCGTAGCCGAGCGCCGCACCGGCGCCGATCGAGAACCCGAACAGCGCGGTCGTCTCGAGCCCGAGCCCGTCGATCAACGCCGACAACACCGCGGTGTCGTGCGCGACGCTCGGCGCCACCGCCCCGACCAGCTCCGGACGATCGGACAGCCCGCACCCGAGCCGGTCGTACCGGACCACCCGGTGCGTGCGGGCCAGCGCGCCCAGGAACGTCCGGTACTCCGGCGACTCCCAGTCGAGCTCGAGATGGCTGATCCACGGCGTCGGCAGGACGAGCGGCGGCCCGCTGCCGACCTCGGCGTACGCGATCCGACCGCCGGGGACGGCGACGAACCCGATCCGTTGGTCGGTCACTCCAGCGCCTCCGCGAGCCGGTCGAGGAACGCCCGCTGGCCCTTGATCAGTTTCTCCCGGGCGGTGTCCAGATCGAACCACTCGACCCGGTCGAGCTCCGGGAACTCCTGCATCCGCCCGGAGCGCGGTGGCCACTCGGTCGTGAACGTGCCCGGCACGACGTCGTCGGGGGAGAGGTCACCCTCGATCGCCCAGACCGTCACGGTCTTGCCGCCGGACTGCTTCACGTCGCCGAGCGGCAGCAGCGCGCCGTCCGGGGCCGGCAGCCCGAGCTCCTCGGTGAACTCGCGCCGGGCCGCGGCCTCGGCCGTCTCGGACTCGTCGTACTCGCCCTTCGGCACCGACCAGGCGGCCTCGTCCTTGCGGGCCCAGAACGGGCCGCCCATGTGCCCGAGCAGCACCTCCGGCCGATCCCCGGAGACCCGGTAGACCAACAAACCCGCACTACGCCTCGCCGCCATGCCCGAACGCTAGCCCGTAACCGGCCCCCGCACCGGACGACCACGTGGCGGACCCGGCCCCCATCGCCGGTGAAAGTGATCCTTGACACGCTGCCCGCGGAAGTCCCATATTGCCTTACGCGAACGTTCGCCTAACCGTTGTGAACGCTCACATGTGCGGAATGAGGTGACCCCGTGTACGTCTCACTCAAAGACGTCGCCGAGCGCGCCGGGGTCAGCTTCCAGACCGCCAGCAAGGTGCTCAACGGCAACTCCGCGGTCGTCTCCGCGGCCACCCGTCAGCGGATCCTCGACGCCGCCCGCGAACTCGGCTACGTCCCGAACGCGCTGGCCCGCGGCCTCGTCCGCCGCGACTCGCTCACCGTCGGCATCCTGGCCGACGACTTCTCCGACGTCGCGCTCTCCCGGTTCGTCGTCGCGGCCCAGCAGGCGATCGAACGGCAGGGCCACGCCGCGCTGGTGACCACGACCGGCCAGTCGAGCCAGGCCCCGCTGCGCACCCTGCAGGAGCACCGCGTCAGCGGCGTCCTCGTCATCGCCCCGAGCCTCGAGGAGGACGACGGCATCGGCGAGTACCTCCGCGGGCCGCTGCCGGCCGTGACGCTCAACCACATCCCGGGCGGCGGCGTCCCCGCCGTCGGATCCGACCACCGGCAGACCGGCGTGCTCGCCGCCGAACACCTGCTGGCCCTCGGCCATCGGACGGTCGGCACGGTCACCGGTCCGACCGGCCGGCGGGTCGTCGTCAGCCGCCTCGACGGCTTCCGGACGACGCTCGCCGCCGCCGGCGTCGAGCTTCCCGCCCACCGGATCCACCCGTCCGGCTGGGAGGCCAGCGATGCCGCCGCGGCCACCCATCACCTGCTGGACGCCGATCCCGGCGTCACCGCGATCTTCGTGCACAACGACAACATGGCGTTCGGGGTGCTGTCCGCGCTCCGGGCCCGCGGGGTCGGCGTGCCCGACCAGCTCTCGGTCGTCGGCTGTGACGACGCCCCGCTGGCCGAGTTCGCGGCCCCTCCGCTGACGACGGTCCGGGTGCCGTTCGAGGAGACCGGCGCTCGCGCCGCCGAGCTGCTCCTGACCCGGATCCGCGGCGAACCCATCGAGCGCAAGAACCTGCTCCCGGTCGAACTCGTCGTCCGCGAATCCACTGCCCCACCTGCCTGACCTCCGGGAAGGACAAAGATGACCTCTCCGCCACGTTTCTCCCGACGAACGTTGTTAGGTGGCGCCGCCGGTATCGGAGCTCTGGCCGCGCTCAGCGGCTGCGGCTCGGTACTCGACGGGCTGTCGACCGCCGGCGAATCCGCCGACACGCTCCAGTACTGGGACCTGTTCGGCGGCGGGGACGGCGTCCGCATGCAGTCGATGCTGGACACCTACCGGAAGCAGAACCCCGGCATCACGCTGAAGGGGACCACGTTCAACTGGGGAAACCCGTACTACACGAAGCTGTCGCTGGCGACGGTCGGGAACAAGCCGCCGGACGTGGCCGTCGCCCACCTGACCCGGGCCAAGTCGATGGTCGAGGGTGACCTGCTGCAGGAGCTGACGCCGGACGCGCTGGAGCGGGCCGGCCTGTCGGCCGACAAGTTCAACAGCAAGGTCTGGCAGGCCGGTCTGGTCGACGGCAAGTCGTACGTGATCCCCCTCGACACGCACCCGTTCGTGATGTTCTACAACACCGAGATCTGCAAGAAGGCCGGCCTGCTCGGCGCGGACGGCCTGCTCACGCCGTTCAAGGGCGAAGCCGCGTTCCTGGACGCGATGAAGAAGGCCAAGGCCGCGAGCGGCGGGTACGCGGGCGCGATCGCGCTCGGCTCCGAGGTCGTCACCGCCTGGCGCGCGTTCCAGTCGCTCTACTCCCAGCTCGGCGGGCAGGTCCTGGCCGACAACGGCACGAAGGTCGTCCTCGACGACGAGAAGGCGTTACGGACGCTGACGTTCCTGCGGTCGCTCACCAAGAGCGGCCTGTTCCCGGAGGCGACCGACTACCAGGGCTCGATCGCCGACTTCGCGGCCGGCCGGACCGCGTTCCTCTTCCAGGGCGAATGGGAGATCACGACGTTCCAGACGGCCAAGACGCCGTTCTCGATGACGCTGTTCCCGCACGTGTTCGATGAAGGCCCGTACGCGGTGCAGGCCGACTCGCACACGCTCGTCGTCCCCAAGAGCCCCAAGCTGACGCCGGCCCGGCTCGACCGGGCGCTGGCGTTCGTCCGCAACCTGCTCGACCAGAGCAAGACCTGGGCCGAGGGAGGCCACGTCCCGGCCTGGCTGCCGTACCGCGACAGCGCCGAGTACAAGGCCCTGCAGCCGCAGGCCCAGTACGCGGCGGCGGCCGACAGCGCGGCCTACGACCCGGCGGGCTGGTACTCCGGTTCCGGGTCGAACTTCGAGACCGTCACCGGCTCCGCGGTCGGCGCCACGATGGCGGGCCTCACCGAGCCGAGGCAGGCGCTGGACGACATGCGCACCAAGCTCGACAACCTCGCCGCCACCGCGTCGCCGATCTGACCGGAGTCAACGATGACCACACCCTCGGTGCGGCCCGGCCGCGCCCCCGGGCAGGGGCGTTCCGCCGCTGCCTTCCTCGCCCCGTTCCTCCTCCTGTACGTCCTGTTCATCGTCGGGCCGGCCCTCTACGGCCTGCTGATGAGCTTCTTCGACACGTCGATGGTGAAGGCCGGTCTGTCGACCTTCGCCGGTCTGCAGAACTATGTGGACGCGTTGGGCAGCTCGGATTTCTGGTCCTCGCTGTGGCACACGGTGTGGTTCACGATCCTGACCACCCCGCCGCTGGTGATCATCGCGCTGGCGCTGGCCCTGCTCGCGAACCGGGTCGGCCGCGGCCAGTGGTTCTACCGGCTGGCGTTCTTCCTGCCCTACGTGCTGCCGTCCGCGGTCGTCGCGCTGATCTTCATGTGGATCCTGTCGCCCGGCATCGGGCTGCTGGACACCTCGCTGGGCAAGATCGGCATCACCCCGCCGAACTGGCTCGGTGACGAGAACTGGGCGATGCCCGCGCTGGCGTTCACCACGGTCTGGTGGACGATCGGCTTCAACTTCGTGCTCTACCTGGCCGGTCTGCAGGAGATCCCGCGCGACCTGTACGAGGCGGCCGCGCTGGACGGCGCCACCCCGTGGCAGCAGATCCGGCACGTGACGATCCCGCTGCTCGGCCGCACGACCACGCTGGTGGCGGTGCTGCAGGTCATCGCGTCGCTGAAGGTGTTCGACCAGATGTACATCATGACGTCCGGCGGACCGAACTACTCCACCCGCTCGCTGCTCGAATACGTCTACGACGAGAGCTTCACGAACTACCGGGTCGGCTATTCGTCCGCGGTCTCGATGTTGTTCTTCGTCGTCGTGCTCGCGGTGTCGGTGGTCTGGTTCCGGCTCGTCCGCTCGCAGCAGAAGGAGGTCTGATCATGGCTACCGACACGCTGGCGCCTCCGCTGCGAGCCCGGGTGGTCACCGTGGAGACCGTCGATCGGCGGGTCACGATCTTCAACCGCATCTGCGTCGGGGTGCTGATCGCGTTCGCGCTGCTGTGGCTGGTCCCGATCCTGTGGGCGCTGGACACCGCGCTGAAACCGAACGCCGAGACCGTCAACACCACCTGGTGGATCGAGAACCCGACGTTCGCGGCCTTCGGCCGCGTCTTCACCGACACCGACATGCTGCGGTGGTGGGCGTCGACGTTCATCGCGTCGGCGTTGTCGACGGTGCTGACCGTGATCACCGCGAGCCTGGCCGCGTTCGCGCTGTCGCGGATGCGGTTCCGGTACCGCAACCTGGTGTTCTGGTTCATCCTGGCCGGGATCATGGTGCCGTCGCAGGTGCTGATGGTGCCGCAGTTCCGCGAGTTCCAGTCCCTCGGCCTGCTGAACACGTTCTGGGCCGTCGCGCTGCCGCAGGCGCCCACCGCTATCGCGGTGTTCATCTTCAAGCAGTTCTTCGACGGGTTGCCCGCCGACCTGGAGGAAGCGGCCCGCGTCGACGGGGCGTCGTTCTTCCGGATCTACCGGCAGATCGTGTTGCCGCTGTCCCGGCCGGCCGTCGCGGCGGTCGCGATCTTCTCGTTCGTGTGGGCCTGGAACAGCCTGCTGTGGCCGCTGCTGGTGCTGACCAACCCGGACCTGATGACGATCCCGGTGGGGCTGGCGACCGTGCAGGGCGCGTTCGGCATCCGGTACGCCGACACGATGGCGACCGCGGTGTTGGGCGCGGTGCCGCTGGTCGCGCTGTTCCTGCTGTTCCAGCGCAACATCGTCGAGGGCATCGCCGGGACGGGGATCAAGGGATGATCAGGGCGTCGCTGGCGCTGGACCCGGCGTTCACGGTCGGGGACGTCGATCCGCGGTTGTTCGGGTCGTTCGTCGAGCACATGGGCCGGTGTGTGTACACCGGCATCTACGAGCCGGGTCATCCCACTGCTTCTGATGCGGGCTTTCGGGGAGACGTGCTCGACCTGGCCCGGGAGCTCGGGGTGCCGCTGATCCGGTACCCCGGGGGGAACTTCGTGTCGGGGTACAAGTGGGAGGACGGCATCGGGCCGTCGGCCGACCGGCCGACCCGGCTCGACCTGGCCTGGCGGTCGCTCGAGACCAACCAGGTCGGCGTCGACGAGTTCGTGCCCTGGGCGTCCGGCCTCGGGGCCGAGACGATGATGGCGGTCAACCTGGGCACGCGGGGGATCGACGCGGCCCGGGACCTGATCGAGTACTGCAACATCCCGGGCGGCACGTACTGGTCGGATCTGCGCCGGAAGAACGGTGCTCTGTCTCCCTACGGGATCCGCACGTGGTGTCTCGGGAACGAGATGGACGGGCCCTGGCAGATCGGCCACAAGACCGCGTACGAGTACGGGCGGCTGGCGTCGGAGACCGCGAAGGCGATGCGGCTGGTCGACCCGTCGATCGAGCTGGTCGCGTGCGGGAGCTCGAACTCGTCGATGCCGACGTTCGGGTCCTGGGAGGCGACGGTCCTGGGGGAGGCGTACGACCAGGTCGACTACGTCTCGATGCACGCGTACTACGAGCAGCGCGGCGACGACCGGGACAGCTTCCTCGCGGCCAGCGTCGACATGGACCGCTTCATCGACGCGGTGGTCGCGACCGCCGACCACGTCCGGGCGGTGAAACGGCGCTCGAAGCGCGTCGACATCTCGTTCGACGAGTGGAACGTCTGGTACCTCAAGAAGTTCGCCGGCGAGGCGTCGCTGTCGATCACCGAGGCGCCGGCGCTGATCGAGGACGTCTACTCGGTGACCGATGCCGTCGTCGTCGGGAACATGCTGATCAGCCTGCTCAAGCACGCCGACCGGGTGAAGATCGGGTGCCAGGCCCAGCTGGTGAACGTGATCGCCCCGATCAGGACGACGCCCGGCGGGCCGGCCTGGAAGCAGTCGACGTTCCACCCGTTCGCGCTGACCTCTCGCTACGGGCGGGGGACCGTGCTGCGGGTCGAGCAGCGGTCGCCGCTCTACGAGACGAAGTGGCTGGGGGAGGTGCCCCTGCTCGACGCGGTCGCGGTCCAGGGCGAAGACGGCGTCTCGATCTTCGCGGTGAATCGCTCCCAGACCGAGCCGATGGTGGTGGACGTCGACCTGCGGGCCTGGCCGGGCTACCGGGTCGAGTCCCACACCGCGATCGCCGACGACGACCCGGACGCGGTGAACACGGCCGAGGACCCGGAGAGGGTGGTGCCGAAGTCGCTGAAGGTTCCTGACGTCGACGGCGGCCGCGTGGCGTTGGAGCTCCCGCCGTTGTCGTGGAACCTCGTCCGGCTGGGTCGATCAGGATCGGCGAGCCACTGATCGGCACTATCTGGTCTTGGTGGCCCCGCAGGGGTCACCAAGACCAGATGTGCCGTCACCACGCTCAGAATGGTGGACCGCTGGAGATCATGCTCGCTCGAGCGACCGAACGATCTCGTCAACGGTCCGGTCATCACCTTGTTTTCGCACGCACCCCGCGACGATCGCCATGATCAGGTAACCGAGAAGCGAGCGCTCTTCGACTTCGTCGATGACGCGCGGACGCCGATCGACCAGCTGACGCAGCGCTACGCCTTCCGCTGCGGCGGTCAACATATCGGCGAATCTCTCCATGGGGACGTCGGATCGCAGATGGCAGTTGTGTAGATCGAGCAGATGCTGGTAGACGTCTGTCCAGGATGAACCAATGACGTCATACAGTTCTTGGATCGCCTCGTGCAGCGCTGGCTCCTGTTGTGCGAGCACTGCGGCGATGATCTGAACTCTGAAATACAGATTGTTGCGGGCGGCGCGTAGATCCTTCAATGCGATGTCGTGCATCAGCGCCGGTAGATCGGGGTAGCCAGACACCTGCTGAAGCATCGATTCCTGCTGGACGATGTTCGCGTGCCAATTGCCCTTCCACAGCGCGTAAGACAGAAGGTCTTCGACGAAGTGATCGTGGGCCGGCCATCGCTCGCGCAGCGCGCCCATTCCCGATCGCGGCCGCTTGCCGGTCTTCATCTCTGCGACGACGGCGCGCTGAGAGAGCCACGGCAGGAGGCTGTGCGGTTCACGGCTTTCCGCGTTACCGGGGCCCATCTGTATTGCATCCACGCGTTTCGCGAGCAGTCGCAAGCCTGCGTCGAGGAATTCTCTAGTCACGTCGTCGCGGGCTAAGCGGCGTCGACTTTCGGCATGGGCTCGTTGGCTGTTGGCCGTGACCCGCCGAAGGATTACTGACCAATCCTCCGGTTCGAGCGCGCGCTCTCCCCTTGTCCAAAAATTGTTTCTCGTCACCGGATCCCCCGACGCCACAGTAGAGCCCCCCGACTCCTCGTGTTCAGCGAAGAACGGATGGTAACAGTCGCTGCACTGCCACACTCATGCACGCAGGAGTGTGCGCTAGGGCGAAAATCTCGTTTTGTGGCTCTTGTCCCCTCGCAGGCGCGCGGTCTCAGATGTAAGTACGCGTGCGCGACCCCTGTTTGGGGGCAAATTCCTGATTGGCTTGACACGCCAAATGCTCAGCCGTCGCAGGAGTGAACAAGACCAGTGGAACGTAACCCATCGACACGTTCAAGGAGCGTCGCTCGCACCACTCTGTACTGGACGGTCGCCGGCGTGGTCATTGCCGCGGCCGCGGCTGCCTGGGCCGTCTTCGTCGCGAACGACGCGGAGCCGGACTCGCCGTGCAGCATCACCGTGAGCGGACACAACGAGGGACCCATCAACGCGAACTGTGAGGAGTTCACAGACGAGGTGAGTAGCGGCACCCTGAGGGAAGCGCGTGACGCCGCTAGAAAGTACGCCGACGTGCCGCCGCCGCGCAGTGGGCCGTCGCCCTTCCTCATCGCCGGCGCGCCCCATGGACTCAAGGTGAGGACGTCCGGGACCGTCGACGGAGTACAGATCGGTGCAGTCATCAACCAATCGGTCGTCTGGGGTGAGTGCCAGACTCGCACCGATTTCGACCCTGACCGGACAGACAACACCGGCGCGGCCTGGCTTCGCATCAAATGGGGCACGAACCAGCCGAACGCTCAGGTCGGCTTCTCGGAACCGTCGGGCAAGTACTCCGGATGGGTCTACATGGGCTTCACGGTGCCGGCAGGCCACAACGGAGCAGTCCGGTCCTGCTAACCGCGGACGCGGTGGTTTTCCAGGTGGGCCATCATCGTCTGGTTGGCGGCCCATCCGTCCGGGAACTTCACCGGATCACCGAGGTGCACCGGGGCGCTCGACGGGTGGGCATCCAGCAGATCGCGGATGCCCGCCCGGGCCACCACCACACAGGCCTGCCGGTGCCGGGACGCCAGCACGCACAAGCGGCCCGCCTCCAAATGGAACGCGGTCGCGTCGCGGCGGCCCGAGAGCGGGTGCAGGAAGACCGTCACCTCGTACTCGCGGCCCTGCAGCCGGTTCGCGGTGTCGACGGTGACCGGCACCGGTCCCAGCGCCGCTCGGATCGCGGCCACCTGGTCGCGGTGGGCGGCACCGACCGCGATCCGGTCCGGGCCGACCGGCCCCGACGACGAACCCGACCGGGCCACGGCTCCGCGCTGCAACAGGCGCGTCGTCACGTCCGCTACCGCCTGGACCGCCGAGGCGTCGGTCCTCATCGTGTGCCTCGCCGGCAATTCCAACAGACCCCAGCCCGACTCGGCGGCCACCGCGAGCACCTCGTCGGCCGGCGTCCGCCCCAAGGCCGAGGCGGCGAACGTCAGTTCGCGCTCGCCCGGGCCGGTGCCGGTGCGGAACCCGGTGTACGGGTAGAACGCCGACGCGACCACGTCCTGGGCCGAGTACGGCAGCCGCCACGACACCGGCAGGCGGTGGACCGGCACCGACGGGTTGTTGCGGAGCAGCACCGAGACCGCGCTCTGCATCGGGTCCCAGAGCAGGCCCCGCCAGCGATCGTTCTCCACGGTGGAGAACGGGTCGAGCTGCCCTGGATCGCCGACGAACAGCGCCCGCTCGAACCGCGGAGCCAGCGTGAGCAGCGCGTCCGAGCGCATCTGGTAGGCCTCGTCGACGATCGCCCAGGGCCAGGTCCGATCGCGGACGTGCGCCCACTTGGCCGCGGTCGCGATCGTCACCAGCGGGTCGCCGAGGTCCGGCAGCCCACTCCCGACCACCACGTTGGCCAACGCGCCCAGCCGAGCGGGCGCGACGAACCCGGCTCGCGACAGCCGGCCGATCCGCGCCTCCGGCCGGATCACCGCGAGGTCCGGCGCCAGCCGCAGGATCAGATCGTCCACCTGCTCGTTCGTCTGCGCGACGATCATCAGCGGCTGTCCGCTCCCGGCCAGCTCCAGCGCCGCCCGCACCACGAGCGTCGACTTCCCGGCCCCCGGCGGCGAGTCCACGACCACCCCGCGATGCTCGCCAGAAAGCAGGTCGGCCAGGATCGCCGCGGTCACCGACGCCGCCGCCACCGCGGGGGCCGTCATTCCCAGTCCTCCCCGGCGTCCAAATCAGACGGCACGTACGGCGTCGGCGGGCCGCCGTGCGTCCACGGGGTCTCGTCCGCGCTCGGCAGCGCCGGTCCGCGGATCGCCGACGCCAGCACGCTGCTGTACGTGATCGGCTCGCCCGGCGACGGAAGCACGCCCGGGGCCGGCGTCTTCCCCCGCCCGAATCCCTTGTCGAGCTCGACCGTGACCAGGTCCGAGGTCACGTCGAGCACGGTGCCGCTCTGCTTGGGCCGGCTCGGCGCGCCCACCTGCGTCCCGACCGGCAGGTGCACCGGGTCCGACGACTGCACCAGCACGAGCGGCCGGGTCACCAGGTTCCCCTTGTCGTTGGTGATCCGCCGGGTCGCGTCCACCGACAACACGGTTCCGGCGAACGCCTCTCCGGTGACCCGGTACTGGGCCATCACCAGCGGATCGTCGAACGAGCGGGCCACGTCGTACGACGCCTGGGCCCGCTCCAGCTGGGCCAGCCGCCGGGCCGCGGCCACCGCGCCGTCCCGGCGCGCCTGAGGGAGGCCGTCCTCGGCCAGGTACGTCCAGAACCCCGCGTACGCGTCACAGTCCGACGCCCAGCGCGATGCCACCGACGCGCCGGCGGGTAGCGCCGACAGCGTGGCCAGAGCCCGGAACATCAGCCCCCACGTGGGCTCCAACTGCGAGGCCAGCGCCCGCTCCAGCGCCGAGACCGAGCCGCCGCGGATCAGCGGGCCGAGGACCTCGTTGTCGAAGGTCGGGTCGGTCGCCGGGCCGGCTGGCGGCCAGCGCAGCGGGTCCTCGGCCGCGCGGGCGGCGGCCGCCCCACTGACCCCGGGCGGGGGTTCGATCCACCCCATCAGAGCAGCCAGGTTGTTGTCCTCGAACGCGCTCTGGCCGGTCGCCCAGTGCAGGGTCAGTGCCTCGGTGGCGGCCAGCGCCGACGACGAGCCCGGGTGCTCGGACCGCTCGGCGAACCAGGTCAGCCAGCGGCCCAGCACCGGCACCGACGGGTCCACCGGGTACGGACCGGTCGCCCGCCGGAACCGCGTCGAGCGGCCCAGCAGTCGCACGAACGCGAGACCGGCCCGGTTGGGCACCAGCACCTGCGGGGAGTCGGCGGCGAACGGCCCGTCGTCGGACGACGACACCGGGAACGACGCCAGGTAGTCGAGAAAGACCCGCGCCAACCGGGCCGCGAACTCGAACCGCAGGGCTCGGTCCCGGGGCTGCGGCACGATCAGCAGCTCGGGCTCGTCCACCGACGTGCCGACCATCGCGGCCAGCGGCGCGTTCGCCTCACCGGCCAGCGACAGGGGCACGAACACCAGCGGGCGCGACGACAGATGGACGTGAGCGACGGTCGCGATCGGTTGCGCGACTCCCGCCTCCACCGCGCGCGCTTTGGCGTAAGCGCTTATCACGGGACCGGCGCCAGAACCACTGGACGGACGGTTCGCCGCAGAGCGTCGTCATAGATACGGGCGGACGACCGGAGGACCTCAGCGGTCTCGGCTTCCTCGGGCGGGACGGGGTGATCGCCGTGGGCGATCCGCAGGGCCTCAGCCACCGTCTCGACGCCGCCGAGCTGCTCGCGGACGCTCGTGCCGAGCGCATCGGTGCACCCCGCGGACTCCTCGCGGCAGAAGAAGCCGAGCTCGCAACTGGACAGACAGCCGGGCGCGTAGCGCGCCTCCAGCGGCCCGAGCGCGGCGGCGAGGTCGGCCGGGGGCTGGGCCGGGTCGAGGGTCAGGCCCGGGGGCAGCAGGTCGAGCAGCGCCTCGACCCGGGTCAGGCGGCTGAGCTGGTGATCGAGGATGATCAGCTGCTTGCGGACGTCGACCTTGGTCGCGACCGGACGGTTGGAGAAATTCTCCGGGCAGACCAGCACGACGTCGGGGGAGACCGCGTCGTCGCCGCGGCCGAGCAGCCGCCGCAGCGCGAGCACGTAGACCGCGGACTGGATCGCCGCCGCCGCGACCTTGCCCGGGTCGGCCTGCCCGTCGATCACCGCGAACGACTTGATCTCGACGACGTGGAACACGCCGTCGTGCTGGAACGCCACCAGATCGGGCTCGAGGTACACGTTCTGCCCGGCCACCGCGAGGCGGAGCAGCGGGTGGTCGAAGAGCGTCTCGGCGCCCCGGGTCAGCTTCTGGGCCGAGTACGCGTGCCGGATCTCCTGGCTGTCGTCGCCGCCGACGTCCTCCAGGTTCGTGTAGGCCGCCTCGGCGAGGTCGAGCCCGAGCGTCTCCCGCAGCAGTCGCAGCAGTTCGGCGCACCCGTCGGCCTTCACCTGGGCCTCGAACGCGTTGCCGCGGGTGATCGCGAACGACGACTGTCCGAACGGCGCCGGGAACCCGATCGTGCGGGCGAGCGCGTCCTTGTCGACGCCCGCGCTGTCGAGGATCGCCCGGCGCGCGCAGCCGGGGTTCGTGGTGAGCGCGGCGATCGTGCGGGCGTTGTGGCGCTTCGGCGCGGTGTTGCCGCGGAGCTGGGCGAGGCGTTGGTCCATCAGGTTCCGGTTCTTCCCCGTACGGTCTGCAGTCGGCTGCCGAACAGTTGCTGGACGTCGTCGAGCTGGGCCCGGGCCCGGGCCGCGCCGTCCTCGCGGTGGACCCCGTCGGCGTCGCAGTGGATCTGCCGCTCGGCCTCGGCGGCCCGGGCGACCGCGGCCGGATCCTGCTTGGCGCCCGGGATGTTCGCGGCGAAGCGCCAGAGCAGCCGGGTGGCGGCCGGGCCGGGGTCGGGGATGCGCTGCAACTGCTCGGCCAGGTGGATGGCCGCGGTGAGGAAGTCGACGCGCGGGCTGAGCGGCCCGATGATGCGGGTCGCCATCGGCCAGGTCGAGATCGCCAGCAGGCCGCGGGAGGGCGCGAGCAGGTCGTGGGTGAGGGCCGCGCAGAGGTAGTACGGACGCGCGTGCGGCGCCGAGCGGTAGGAGCGCTCCTCGTCCCGCCGTAGCGACGTCAGCCTCGCCGACGGCACCTCGCCGCCGGAGAACGCCTCGTGCACGGCCACGATCAGCCGCGGTGCGGCCGGCGCCCCGAGCAGCGCCAGCGCCTGGTGCACCTGTTCCCGGAGCGGAAGCAGCGGTGGTGCGCCGCCGTCGTCGTCTTTGCCGTCAATGCCTACGCCCGGCGCGGGGGCGCCGATGGGCATGTTGGCGTCCGGGGTCTGGTCTTGGAGGTCTTCGAGGGCGTCGTCCCAGGCCGCCTCGGCGGCGCGGAGGTCGGCGCGGAGGGTGCGGGCGGTCGCGCGGTCGCCGCGCACGACGGCGCGACGCACTTCGGAGCGGAGCTCGTCGATGCGCCGCTCGAGTGCCTCGGCGGACTCTCCCACGTCGGCACCGTAACGGCTTCCAGTGATCTCCAGCAATAGCCAGGGTTTGCCGGTGTGTCGAGTAACGAGTGGTGGCCACTGAAGAGACGTCAGTGGTGCGACTTCCCAACTTCTCCAGCAGATTCCAGTATTGAGGGGCGTCGGTGCACTGGAGGGGCGTGCACCGCCGCCCTACTCCGTGCGTCGCCGATTCTCGCGCCCGCCGTAGACCCCGGGTCGCGGTCCCCGGGTCGCGGATCCGGCGCCGGCCGCGTCGGACGAGGTGGCCGCGTTCGTGGTGGGCGGGCTGGAGCAGGACTGAAGGAGGGCTGGGGCCCTCGGCAGGTCCAAGGCAGGCCGGCCGAGGGTTCGTCGACCGGCCGTAGATGTGCGGTGTCCCACGACACGGTCTCAGTCCTTGTTCGTGCAGACCCGGGGGCGGCTGCGCTGCGAGCTGAGCCCGCGCCCGCGCGCCGGCGGTCGATGCGCAAGCCCCGCGCCCGGGCCCGCGCCGAGACCGCGAAGCAAAGCCGCTGATCGCGCGGTCCCGGGTCAGGGAGAACGCGACCTGATCCCAGCAAAGACGGCAGGTCGGCGATCGGGACGATCGCCGGTTCGAAGGTGCCATCGCGAATTGCCGCTGTGGTGGCCCACTGGGTCGTCAGCAACCCGCCCGGTCCGACGAGTTCCACGCCCTCGGCCCGCGCGGTGTCCATCATGTCCTGGTCCCCCCGCCAAGCCGCCTGTGCTCGGCGGGTCAGACCGGGCCGGAGCGGTGGCCCCGCACTACCTCGCAGCCGGAAAGAGGCGCTCCACTGCGGCGACGATCGCCGCCCGCCGTGCGGCGAGGAACTGCGACCGCTCGTCCGCGGGAACGGCGGCGATCAGGTCGGGCTGGTTGGCCCAGGCCATCGCGATCTCGTTGACCAGCATCAGCGCGTCGATCGGCTGGAGAGCGCCGGTGAACTGCCCGGTGCCGCCGAGCTGCTCGAGCTTGTAGGCGACCGCGCGCCGGAGCGGGTCGTCCGCCGGGATGCCGCTCCGCTCGAGCCGGCCCCAGCCGATGATGCGGGCATGCTCCGGGTGGGCCTGGTAGTAGTCGTGCACCCGGCCGGCGTAGGCGGGCAGGTCGTCCGGGTCCATCCGGGTGGCGTCGGCGACGGCCGCCAGCACGTCGCCGGAGACCTCACGGTACAGCGCCTCCTTGCTGCTGAAGTACGCGTAGACGCGTTCCTTGCTGGTGCGGGCGGCCTTGGCGATCCGGTCGACGCGGGCGCCGGCGATGCCGAAGTCGGCGAACTCGGCGGTGGCGGCCTTGACGACGCGGTCGCGCGTCGAGTCTTCGGCCCGGGGAGTCACGGAGGCAGGCTACCGAACCGGTCGGTTTGGCTGTAGCGTCGGCAGGGTCAAACCAAACGGTTCGGTTCGGAGCTAGGGGTAGTAATGGAGAGCAGGACACTCGGCAGCCAGGGTCTGACCGTCTCGGCCCTCGGCTACGGCGCAATGGGCTTCAAGCTGGCCTACGGTCCGAACGGCGACCAGGACGGCGTCGCCACGATCCGGCGCGCGCACGAGCTCGGCGTCACGTTCTTCGACACCGCCGAGCTCTACGGCTGGGGGGAGAACGAGAAGCTGGTGGGCGCGGCGCTCGCGCCGATCCGCGACGAGGTCGTGATCGCGACGAAGTTCGGCTTCACCCGGTCGTTCGGGTTCGACAGCCGGCCCGCGCACATCCGGGAGGTCGTCGAGAACAGCCTGCGCTACCTCGGCGTCGACACGATCGACGTGCTGTACCAGCACCGGGTCGACCCGGACGTGCCGATCGAGGACGTCGCCGGGACCGTCAAGGAGTTCATCGACGCCGGGAAGGTCCGGTACTTCGGGCTCAGCGAGGCCGGGCCGGAGACCCTGCGCCGGGCGCACGCCGTGCATCCGGTCTCGGTGCTGCAGACCGAGTACTCGCTGTTCGAGCGGGACGTCGAGGCGCTGTTCCCGGTGCTCGACGAGCTGGGGATCGGGTTCGTCGCGTACTCCCCGCTGGGCCGGGGGTTCAGCACCGGCAGTGCGCGCCCGGCCGGCGAGTACGACGCGTCGGACATGCGGAACACCGACCCGCGCTGGCAGCCCGGTAACTACGAGAAGAACCTCGAGGCGGTGCGGGCCCTGTCCGAGCTCGCGTCCTCGAAGGGCGCGACGGTCTCGCAGCTGGCGCTGGCCTGGCTGCTGACCCGGGGCGAGCACGTTGTGCCGATCCCGGGCACGCGCAGCGCGTCGCGGGTCGAGGAGAACGTGGGGGCGGTGTCGCTGGAACTCGGCCAGGCCGACCTGGCCCGCATCCAGGAGATCCTGCCGACCGGCGGCTACGGAGCCCGCTACGCCGGAACCGCCACCCCCACCTGGGTCTGATCCCGCAGGGGTTCGGTTTGCTGCGGTTGTAAGAGTCACCGCTCCAAGGCGCGACCTGGAGCAAAGCCATCAGCTCGGCGTAGGAGGGAAGCGCGTCGGCCGGTAAGGCGATGAGCTGATCGAGCGCTTCGCCGTCTGTCTCGACTTCGTACACCTACAGGCCCAGGCGAGACCGGGTGACGGCCCAGGATTCGGTGGGGAGGTCTGATAACGACCGGGCCGGCCGGGCGTGGCCGGGCGGTCGGGCGGGCTGCGTCGGTTCGGAGGTTGGGGTTGTAGCGGGCATGATAGGAGGGGCGTCGAGGGACGACAGCTCTGCGCCACCTGAAGTTCATGGCGCACGAGGAGGTCAGGCGTTGAGTACACCCGCCGAGGCGGCACACCCGGCTGCGGGATTCCGGGGCGTGATAGCCGTCGACGGCCCCTCCGGATCGGGTAAATCCAGCGTCTGCCGTGCCGTCGCCCGGCGGCTCGGACTGCGTTACCTCGACACGGGCGCGATGTACCGGGCCGTGACCTGGGCCGCGATCGACCGGGGCCTCGACCTCGACGACCAGCCCGCGGTCGCCGCGCTCAGTCGTGGATTGACCCTGGGCATCTCCACCGACCCGGCCGCCCCCGGCATCGCCGTCGACGGGGTCGACGTCGACGGGCCGATCCGGACGCCGAAGATCTCCGAGTCGGTCAGCGCGATCGCGACGAACCTCGACGTCCGCGCGGACCTGATCGCCCGGCAGCGGGCGATCATCGCCGACGACGGCGGCATCGTCGCCGAGGGGCGGGACATCACGACGGTCGTCGCGCCCGACGCCGACGTGCGCCTCCTGCTCACCGCCGACGAGAACGCCCGGATCGCCCGGCGGGCCCGCGAGCTGCACGGCACGGCCGACCAGGAAGCCCTGAAAGCCACGCACGCCCAGATCGCCACCCGCGACGCCCGCGACTCGACCGTCGTCGATTTCCTGGTGGCGGCCGACGGAGTGGTCACGCTCGACACGTCGGCATTGACGTTCGAGCAGGTGGTCTCGACGGTCCTGCAGATCGTCGACGAGCAGGCCGGAGCGCGGGTCCGATGACCGAGAGCAACTGGACCGCGATCGCCGACGAATACGAGATCACCGACGCCGAGCTCGCCGCGCTCGACGACGACGGAGACGGCGACGAGGGCGCGCCGGTCTCCCTCCCGGTGCTGGCCGTCGTCGGACGGCCCAACGTCGGCAAATCGACGCTGGTCAACCGCATCCTCGGCCGCCGCGAGGCGGTCGTGCAGGACGTTCCCGGCGTGACCAGGGACCGGGTCGCGTACGACGCGAACTGGAACGGCAGGCGCTTCACGCTGGTCGACACCGGCGGCTGGGAGCCCGACGCCCAGGGCCGCGCGGCCGCGATCGCGAACCAGGCCCGCTACGCGATGTCGGTCGCCGACGCCGTGCTGCTGGTCGTCGACGCCCGGGTGGGCATCACCGACACCGACGCGGCCGTGGCCCGCGTGCTCCAGCGCGGCGGCAAGCCGGTCGTCGTCGCGGCCAACAAGGTCGACGACACGAAGGGCGAGGCCGACGTGGCCGAGCTCTGGCGGCTGGGCCTGGGCGAGCCCTGGCCGGTCTCGGCCCTGCACGGACGCGGCTCCGGTGACCTGCTCGACAAGGTGCTCGAGGTGCTGCCCGAGGCCCCGGCCGAGGGTCGGTTCGGCACCGGCGGGCCGCGACGGGTCGCGCTCGTCGGGCGGCCCAACGTCGGCAAGTCGAGCCTGCTCAACGCGCTGACCAAGGAAGACCGCGCGGTCGTCGACTCGGTCGCCGGCACCACGGTCGACCCGGTCGACAGTTTGGTCGAGCTGGGCGACGAGGTCTGGCGGTTCGTGGACACGGCCGGCCTGCGCAAGAAGGTCACGTTCTCCAGTGGCGCCGAGTACTACGCGAGCCTGCGCACGGCCGCGGCGATCGAGGCCGCCGAGGTCGCGGTCGTCCTGCTCGACGCCAGCGAGCCGCTCTCCGAGCAGGACCAGCGCGTCATCACCGGCGTCGTGGAGGCCGGTCGGGCGCTGGTGATCGCGTTCAACAAGTGGGACCTGATGGACGAGGACCGCCGGGAGCTGCTCGATCGGGAGATCGACCGCGACCTGCAGCGGGTCCGCTGGGCCCCGCGGATCAACGTCTCGGCCCGCACCCGGCGCGCGGTCGACAAGCTCGCGCCGATGCTGCACACCGCGCTGGAGGGCTGGGAGCAGCGCATCCCGACCGGCCGGCTCAACTCGTGGATGTCCGAGCTGGTCGCGGCCCACCCGCACCCGGTGCGCGGCGGCAAGCAGACGCGTATCTTGTTCGCGACCCAGGCCGGCAGCAAGCCGCCCCGGTTCGTGCTGTTCACCACCGGCCCCGTCGATGTGGCCTATCAGCGGTACATCGAGCGGCGCCTTCGGGAAGACTTCGGCTTCGTCGGCACGCCGATTCAGATCTCGGTCCGTATCAAGGAGAAACGGAAGCGACGATGAGCGTCATCTCTCCCGGTTTCACCGGCCGCCGCAGACACGACCGGGACCTTCCCCCGGGCCAGTACCTCACCGACGGGTTCCCCGTCCTCACCTACGGCCCGACCCCGAAGGTCGACCTGGCCGAGTGGAACTTCGGCATCGTCACCGAGACCGGTGCGACGCACGGGTGGGGCTGGGAAGCGCTGCAGGCGCTCCCGCACGAGACCCCGCACGTCGACATCCACTGCGTCACGAAGTGGTCGAAGCTCGACACGGACTGGGAGGGCGTGTCGCTGGACACGCTGTTCGAGAACGTCGAGACCGAGGCCGAGTACGCGAAGATCTACTCCTACGGCGGGTACACCACGAACCTGCCGCTCGAGGACCTGCTCGACGGCAAGGCCTGGATCGCGTTCGGCTTCGACGGCGAGCCGCTCGAGGCCGAGCACGGCGGCCCGGCCCGGCTGCTCGTCCCGCACCTGTACTTCTGGAAGAGCGCGAAGTGGGTGCGGGGCATCCAGCTCCTCACCGAGGACGAGCCGGGCTTCTGGGAGGAGAACGGCTACCACAACTACGGCGACCCGTGGCGCGAGCAGCGCTACCAGGGGGACTGAGGTGGTTCGGAGGCTGGCCTGGCAGGTCGGCACGGTCGCGTCGGTGCGCGAGGAGACGGCTACCGCGCGGACCCTCGTCCTCGACGTCCCGGACTGGCCCGGGCACCTGGCCGGCCAGCACCTCGACGTCCGCCTGACCGCACCGGACGGGTACTCGACCGAGAGGTCGTACTCGATCGCCTCGGCGACCGCCGAGGGGCGGGTCGAGATCACCGTGCAGGTGGTGGCCGACGGCGAGGTCTCGCCGTACCTGGCCCAGGTCCTGTCGGTCGGGGACCCGCTGGAGCTGCGCGGGCCGGTCGGTGGCTACTTCGTCTGGCGTCCGGCCGACACCCAGCCGGTGCAGCTGATCGCCGGTGGGTCGGGGATCGTCCCGCTGATGGCGATGGCCCGTACCCGGGCTCAGGTCGGCAGCTCCGTCCCGTTCCGGTTGCTGTACTCGGTCCGCAGCCCCGCCGAGGCGATCTACGCCGACGAACTCGCGAAGCTCGGCCTCGAGGTCACCTACGCCTACACCCGGCGGACGCCGCCGGACTGGCCGACGCCGGCCGGCCGGGTGAACGCCGCGTTGCTGGCCGACGTCACTTTCCCGGCGGACGCCACCCCGCGGACGTACGTGTGCGGGCCGACGCCGTTCGTCGAGACCGTCGCTGACCTGCTGGTTGACGCGGGGTACGACCCGGCGGCCATCCGAACGGAGCGGTTCGGTCCCACGGGAGGATGAGTGCGTGGGGATGGTAGCGTCGCGCCCCGATGAGCGCGACGCAGGAACTCACGGACCAGGCGCCCGAGGTGGCTGACGAGCCCTCGCCGAAGGCGCGGCGCTGGTGGAGACGGCGTCCCGACGCGCTGAGCGCTGTCGTCGTGTTCGCGATCGCGCTGTTCGCGCTGGCCGGCATCGGGTCGCCGCTCTGGGGCCAGACGTCGATGACCGAGACCGGCCTGCTCGGGCGGGTCAGCCCGTACACCGACACGACGTTCCTCAATACCCCGCGGCAGACGCTCGACCTGGGTGACACGGTCGACGCGGCGATCCCGAACGCGGCGCTGTTCGGGGACGCGATCCGGGACGGCGAGTGGCCGTCCTGGAACCCGTACGTCCTCGGCGGCGGGACGCTCGGCGGCACGCCGAACGCGGGCATGGCCTCGCCGGTCGCGGTGCCGTTCTGGTTCCTGCCGGCCTGGCTCGCGCCCACGTACATGCTGGTGCTCGAGCTGATCGTGGCGATCGGCGGCACGTACCTGTTCCTGCGCCGGCTCCGGCTGGGCAAGCCGGCCGCGCTGCTCGGTGGGCTGGCGTTCGCGACCAGCGCGTTCATGGTCGTGTGGCTGAACTGGCCGCAGACCCGGGTCGCCGCGTTCATCCCGGCGCTGTTCTGGTCGCTGGAAATGGTCGTGCAGAACCGGCGGATCCGGGACATGGCGCTGGTCGCGCTGTCGGTGGCGGCCATGCTGCTCGGTGGGTTCCCGGCGGTGACCGGGTACGCGCTGGGAACGGGTGCGCTGTACGTGCTCGCCCGGTCGGGCTGGGGGCGTCGGGCGTTCGCGACCTGGGTGCGGGCTTTCGTCGCGGTGGGCGCGGGGGCCGCGCTGGTCGCGATCCAGCTGGGGCCGTGGGTGTCGGTCATGTCGACGGTGCTCGTGCGCGGCCGCGCCCAGACGCCCGACCAGCACATTCCGACGCAGGTCCTGCTGACGTCGATCGCGCCGTACGTGTTCGGCACGGTTCGTCCCGGGCAGGGGCCGGCCTGGTACGAGGCCCGGATCTTCCTGGAGGAGGTCTCGTACGTCGGGGCCGGCGTCGCGGTGCTGGCGGTCGTGGCGGTGGCACTGGCCCGGTCCGGACGGGCGACGCTGCCCCGGGGCGTCTGGTGGTTCTTCGTCGTGCTGACCGGCGCCTGGGGCGTCGTCATCTATCTGGGTGGACCTCCGCTGGAGATCCTGCAGAAGCTTCCGTACCTGTTCTCGGACAACGCGGTGGAGCGGGCGCGGAGCATCCTGGGGTTCCTGATCGCGGTGCTGGCGGCGGTGGGGTTCCAGGTTCTGCTGGACCGTTCTCGCTCGTATCGGCCGCTGGCCGACCGTCGGCGTCTCGTGTGGGGCGTCCTCGTGTGGGGCGGGGTGGCCGTCGCCGGGGCCGGGCTGTACTTCATGGCCCGGCGCTTCGCGCTGGTGCACGACGCCGGGTGGGGCTTCCCCGGTGGTGGGCCGCACCTGGGCTGGCTCAACCGGGAGCTGGCGATCGGGCTGATGTTCGTCGCGGTCGCGATGGGGGCCGCGTTCTGGCTGTGGTTCTTCCCGCGCCCGGCCCTGCTGCGCTTCGCGGCCGCGGCGCTGCTGCCGTTGCTGGTCGCCGGGCAGGGCGCGCTCTGGGTGCACAACTACTGGCCGCGCACCGACCCGAAGGACTTCTATCCGGTCACCGACGTCCACCGGTACCTGTCGGCGAACCTGGGGCACGAGCGGTTCTGGGGCTCGAACGGCGCCGTGCTCGGCGGGGTCCACCAGGTCGACGAGCTGCGTGGGCTGCAGGGGCACTCGTTCATCGAGACCCGGTTCGCCGAGATGCTCGACAAGCTGCCCGGGTACCAGTTCAGCGCGCCGCCGAAGCCGGCCACGTTCCTCTGGCCGCAGCCGCTGAACGACGGCACGTCGCCGACCAGCCCGCTGCTCGACCGGCTGTCGATCGCCGAGTACGTGACCCCGCCGACCCAGATCCCGTACGGCCCGCAGAAGGTCGACGTCGGAGACGGGTCGACCTACACGCTGGCCCCCGGGAAGCCGGTGACCGTGCCGGTGCCGGTGACCGGGGCGTTCCGGGGGATCGGGATCACACCGACCGGCCCGGGGATCACCGGGACGCTGCACCGGCACATCACGGTGACCGTGCGGGACGCGACCGGGCGGGTCGTAGCCTCGGCGACCCGGCTGGATCGCTACCTGACCGCGGGGAAGCAGTTCTACGTGCCGCTGGCCGGTGAGGACGTGGCCGCGGGGACTTCGCTCACCGCTTCCGTCTCCCTCGACCACGGCCCGGCGATTCCGCTGCTGGCTCGGGCCGGCGCCCCGGCGATCTCGGTCGTCTCCAGCACGAACGACGGGCTCAAGCTCGTCTTCGACGGTGACTCGGAGATCTACCAGCGCACGACCGCGCTCCCGCGGGCCCGGTGGGCGTCGAGCACGGTCGTGGAGCCGTCCGGTCCGAAGCGCCTGGACCTGCTGGCCAGCGGCACGCTGGCCGCGGACGCGGTCGTTCTGGACGCCCCCGGCCCGGCCGCCGACGGCAAGCCGGCCGACGTCCGCTGGGACGTCGACGGCTACGACGAGTTCAAGCTCTCGGTCGACGCGGCCGGGGCCGGTTATCTGGTGCTGGCGGACGCGATCCAGCCGACGTGGCAGGTCACTGTGGACGGTGAGAGGGCCGACCTGGTGCGGGCCGATCATGGGCTGGCGGCCGTGCACGTACCGGCGGGGAAGCATGTCGTCGATTTTCGGTACGGGCCGAAGTATGCGGATCTGGGGGCGTGGGTCAGCGGGATCACGCTGGCGATCGTGATCGGGGCGGTGGCGATCGAGTGGTGGTACCTCCGCCGCCGACGCTCGGCCGGGCCGGCCGAGGAGGCCACGGCCCCCGAGGCCCCGCCGGCCGCCGCGCCGTCTGGGGCCGTCGACGACCCGCTGCCGGCACCGGGCAGTGGGCCGGACGCGCCCCACTAGCGGGACTCGCCTGCTCAGAGGAGTTCGCGGAGCGCTTCCCGAAGCTGCTGGAAGTCGGCGTCGAACGATTGTGACCCGATCGGTAGTCCGGCCTTCGCGGCCAGCTTGGCGATGTCAGCGGGAAAATCGCGCGCCCTGGGCATCCGGGCGTTGTTATCGAGAATCGGGATGATCGGGAACCCCGCGTCGAGACCCTGCCGAATCTCCGACCGGACGACGCTGTCGTCCTCGGCGAGCCAGGCGATCCCGGCACCGTCGGCCGCGGGTGTCCAGGTAGGCCCGATCACGACCAGCATCACGACCGACTCCGCGATGGCGTCCCGTATCGCTTCTTCGAAGTCGGCGCCCGGCTTCACGCCCTTGACGGCGTAGAAGACCCGGAAGCCCGGCAACTCGGCATTGATCCGTTCGAACAGCAGGCGAGGAAGGTGGCTGCGGTCGGCGGTGCGGTACGAGATGAAGATGCGAGGTCGCCCATCCGCCGGCGCGTCGGGGGCCGGAACCGGCACCCGGGGCAGGTCGCTGTAGCGGGCGTCGAGTTCGCGGATTCGGGTGACCTGTGCGTTCCACTGCCGGGTCAGGCCGACCGTCCGTTCCAGGCCCTCCCAGTACGGTTGAACCGTCGAGTCACCGTGCGCAGCGGGCATCCACAGATGGAGCAGGCGATCAGTGACCGGGCGGAGGCGGGAGCTTGCCGCGCTGTCGTCCGCTGAGGCGAAGCCGCTGGTGTCGATCGCCCGCAGCAACGTACTCAGCAACCAGTCGTGGAGGGCGAGGTCTTCGCAGAACCCGACGGCCGCGTCCGCATCGAGATCCGTCCCGCTCAGCGACAGCGTCCGGAGACCGTCCGCGTCGATGTTGAACGCGATCCGTCCCGGTGCGACGCCGGGCTCGTCCTGGCGCAACACCCAGCGGAGGGACGAGCGCGGGGCACGGAACGGCGTCGGCCCGGTCAGGCCCGGTGCGTTCGTGACGCTTTCCAGTAAGCGACGATTTATCGCCGGGAAGTCGGGTGAGCGGACATCGCTCGTCAACCACGACTCGGCGAGGTCGGGCCACTTGGCCGCGCCGAGCAGCTCGAGGGTGCCGGGCCGGCTGAGGTAGTAGGACCACGGCCGGCGGCGGCTACTCTCGCCTTCTCGTAGCACCGCGAAGGTCGACGACTGCAGGATCTGTCCGCCGGTGATCAGCGCGTGGGTGAGCGCCGTACCCACACCGCGCGGGCCCGCCCCCCGGCGCACCGGCAGACGTGCGTCGAGCCCGGTGGACAGGTCCGGCGACACGGCGCGGTTGATCGGGCGGGTGGTCACGGCCACGTCGTCCCCGGGCCGGAGCGCGAGGAGCCGCACCGCTGCCGCTGCCGACACCGGAGGTGAGGGCAGCAACGCCGTCTCGACTTCGCCGACGATCAGCACCCGCGGCCCCCGACTAGAAACCCGAGTCGAGAACGTAGTTGATCCGGCCGGTGACCTCGGCCGTCAGCGAGATCCCCTCCGCGCTGCTGCGCTGCACGATCTGCTGCTGCACCGCGGTGTCGATGCTGATCTGGCCGAGGATCATCCGCGCGGCCACACCGACGGTTTCCGTGCGTGCGTTCAGCACGCTGAGCGTCCGGTAGGCGGCGAACGGAGCAGCGGAGGAGTTGAGCTGCACGATCGGCGGCAGGTCCGGCCAATCGTCCGGCAGTGGCTGCTCGACGTCGACGGGCACCGCGATCGGGGCGCCGTTGTTGCGGAGAAGTCCGAGGCGGAGCAATTGCCACACCGCGGTGAGAAATGCGAGTGACCAGAGCCGTTGTCCCGAGGGCTCGTCCCGCCAGAGTTCCACGTCGAGGAAGATCGAATGGTCCCTGGCGGTGGTCTGCCTCGGCGGCACCCACTCCCGGGGAGCGGCGGGCATCGCGTCGGCGAAATCCGTGGCCGATCGCTGGCCGTTGCTCAGCCACCCGGACCAGTCGACGGGCGGCCGGGATCCGGTGGTGTCGAACAGCGGCTCCGGAACCAGCCGAGCCCTGACCAGCTCCGCGACGTCGACGCCGTCGGCCCGGACGCACGCCGACTGGCGAGCGACGTAGTCGATCTGCAGTCCCACGCTCTCGGCGGCGCCGATCAGCTCCGGCAACACCTCGGCCGGGCCATGGGGTGGATTCCCGAAATAGTCGTCCAGCACCACACAGGTGCTCCACCGCGGCCGGCCGCGCGTGTCGTCGCCGTAGACCCGGCGGGCCGTCTCAGCCCACGGCGCGGCGCGCGCGAATCGGTCACTCAGGTATCGAGGGCCTTTGAGCAGATCGTCGAAGTCGAGGTAGGCGAGCTGAACGGAGAGATGCGACAGCGGCACCGCGGCCACCCTCCGGCGACCGGTCGTCTCGCCGAACGTGGTCTCGACCGCCATGCGCTACCTCGCTGGTATGGACGCCCGGACAGTGCCTTCGATCGCCATTATCGCCGCGGTGGCCAGCGCTCAGGACGGGGGTGTGCGGACCGAGCTGAAGAGCGTCATCTTTCGGAGGGTGAAGCCCAGCTTCTCGTAGAGCGCTATCGCCCCCGTGTTCGTCGCGGCCGCGTGCAGGAACGGGACCTCGCCGCGGGAGCGGATCTCGTGGGCTATCGCTCGTACCAGGCGCCCGGCCAGCCCCTGGCCCTGGTGGCCCGGTGCCGTGCACACCGCGCTGATCTCGGTGTGCCCGGGCGGATGCATGCGCTCACCGGCCATCGCGACCAGGGCGCCGTCCCGGCGGATGCCCAGGTACGTGCCGAGCTCGATCGTCCGCTGCTCGAACGGGCCCGGCCGGGTGCGTGCGACCAGGTCCAGCATCTCCGGCACGTCGGCCGCGGTCAGCCGGACCGCCTCCGGGTCGGGCTCCGCGTCGACCGACTCGTCGATCATCTGGACGCCGGGCAGCGACCACTCGACCGTGAACCCCTCGGGCGGGGTCGCCTCCAGCGCGGCCAGCGGGAACACCGCGTCCGGGCCGGCCAGCGTCAGCAGATCGGCCCAGGCCTGGGGAGTCGTGTCGCCGAGGACGCCGAACGGCGAGACGTCCGGCTGGTAGCGGGCGGCCAGCCCGCTGATCAGCGCGAACTCGCGGTGGGCGCCGGTCAGCGACGCCCACGCGGGGTTGTCCAGCGGATGCGACGAAACGGCGGAAACAGGATCCCCGAGAAGACTCACCTGGAGAAGCCTAGACCGAGGTGTTCCCGCAACGTCGTGCCCTCGTACTCGGTGCGGAACACGCCCCGCTCCTGCAGCAGCGGCACGACCGTGTCGGCGAACTCGTCGAGGCCGCCGGGCGTGATGTGCGGGACGAGGATGAACCCGTCGCTGGCGTCGGCCTGCACGAGCGTGTTGATCTGCTCGGCGATCGTCGCGGCCGACCCGATGAAGTTCTGCCTGCCGGTCACCTCGATGATCACCTCCCGCATCGAGAGGTTCTTCTCGGCCGCCAGAGCCCGCCACTGGTTGGCCACCGCGATCGGGTCTCGGTTCATCCGGACGCTCGCGCGTCCCTTCGAGATCGTGCTCTCGCCGACGATCGGGTCGACGTCGGGCAGCGGGCCGTCCGGGTCGTAGCCGGACAGGTCGCGGTTCCAGAGCTGCTCGGCGAACTTGATCGCGGTCGCGCCGCTGACCTGCTGGCGGCGCACGACCGCGGCCTTCTCCTGGGCGTCGGCGTCCGTGTCACCGAGGACGAACGTCGCCGCCGGGAGCACGACGAGCTGGTCGTGCCGCCGCCCGTACTTGGCCAGCCGGCCCTTGACGTCGGCGTAGAACGCCTGGCCGGCCTCGAGAGTGCCGTGCCGGCTGAAGATCGCGTCGGCGGTGGCCGCGGCGAACTCTCGTCCCTCGTCCGAATCGCCGGCTTGCAGGATCACCGGACGACCCTGCGGGGAGCGGGGGACGTTGAACCGGCCGGAGATGTCGAACTGCTCGCCCCGGTGCCGGAAGGCACCGGCGGCCGGGTTGCCGAGGAAGACACCGGAAGACTTGTCGGCGACGATCTCGTCGCCGCGCCAGGAATCGAACAGCTCGGCCGCGGTGCTGAGAAATTCGCGCGCCCGCGAGTACCGCGCGGACTCCGGCAGGAACCCGCCGCGGCGGAAGTTCTCGCCGGTGAACGCGTCCCAGGACGTGACGACGTTCCACCCGGCCCGCCCGGCCGACAGGTGATCGAGCGACGCGAACTGGCGCGCGACCTCGTACGGCTCGTTGAACGTCGAGTTGATCGTGCCGGTCAGGCCGAGCCGGTCGGTGACCGCGGCCAGCGCGGCGAGCACCGTGAACGTGTCGGGGCGGCCGACGACGTCGAGGTCGTAGATCTGGCCGCCCTGCTCGCGCAGGCGCAGGCCCTCGGCCAGGAAGAAGAAGTCGAACTTGGCCCGCTCGGCGGTCTGGGCCAGGTGGACGAACGACGAGAACTCGATGTGGCTGCCGCCGGCCGGGTCGCTCCAGACCGTGGTGTTGTTGACGCCGGGGAAGTGGGCGGCCAGATGGACCTGCTTCGTCATGACGCCGCCTTTGCGTAGCGATTGGCGGGGCGGGCCAGGCCGAGCCGCCCGCGCAGGGTGCCGGCCTCGTACTGCGTCCGGAAGGCGTCCCGGCGTTGAAGTTCGGGAACGAGGCCGCGGGTGATCGCGGTGAGGTCGGTAGGAACGGACCCGGGCCGGAGACGGAAGCCGGTGAGGCCGGCGCGCTGCCAGTCGAGCAGCAGGTCGGCGAGGCCGGCCGGGGTGCCGGTGAAGACGTGGGCGTCGGACGTGAACTCGGCGCGCTCGTCGAGCCGGGCCTTCCGCTCCGCGGCGTCGTCCCCGAGGAAGACCACCAGATCGCCGAAGACGTGCAGCGGCTCCGACGCCCGGCCGGCCGCCTCCTGCTCGGCCCGGATCTCGTCGATGATCGCGCGGGCCGACTCGGCGTCGGTCGGGGTGACGTAGACGACGTCGGCGCTGCGGGCGCCGAGCCGGTAGGGGATCGTCGCGTGCGCGAGCGCGGTCACCAGCGGCTGGCCCTGCGGCGGACGCGGGGTGATCGACGGGCCCTTGACGCTGAAGAACCGGCCCTCGAAGTCGATGTAGTGCAGCTTCTCGCGGTCGACGAACCGGCCGGTGGCGGCGTCGCGGATCTCGGCGTCGTCCTCCCAGGAGTCCCAGAGCCTGCGGAGCACCTCGACGTAGTCGGCGGCCTCGTCGAACAGGTCGCGGAAGGCCTCCACGTCGCCGTCGAATGGCGGGATCGTGCGCCGGCCGAAGTGCGCGGCCTCGTGGGCGCGGGCCGAGACCTGGACCCGCACCCCGGCGCGGCCGGTGCTGACGTAGTCGAGCGTCGCGATCGCCTTGGAGAGGTGGAACGGCTCGGTATGGGTGACGGTCGCGGTCGGGACCAGGCCGACGTGCCGGGTGAGCGGCGCGACCCGGGCCGCGATCAGGACCGCGTCGAGGCGGCCGCGGACCTCGTCGACCCGGTCGTCGGGCGGGCCGAACCCGGACGTCTGCAGGCCGACCGCGTCCTCGATCGTGACGAAGTCCAGCAGGCCGGCCTCGGCCTCGCGAACCTGGTCGACCCAGTAGCCGGCGGTGAAGAGTTCGGTGGGGCGCGCGTCGGGTTCACGCCAGGCCGCGGGGTGCCACCCCGCACCGTCCAACGCGACCGCTAAGTGCAGGGGCAACGAAGACCTCCTCGGCGCGGGAGTACCTGCCCCCGACACTAACCGCGGATTCCGCCCTCGTCCAATTCCTATCGGTTAACTAGGCTTTGGCGGGGGCCCAGATGACGACGCCGAGGCACATCTCGTCGGCGGTGCCGTCGCCCCAGACGACGTAGCGGGGCTTCAGCCCCTTCAGTGCCGGGAGCTTCTGCCGGAGCGTCGCGTCGTGGGTGCAGGTCACCCGCAGGGTGTCGCCCGGTTTGACGACGGCCGGTCGCGCCAGCGGGCGCGCGGCCTGGTTGTCGAAGTCGTACTGGGGGACGTCGAGCAGCGTCTTCGCGTTCGGGGTGCCTGGGTTGAGGTCGACGCGGATCGACTTGCCGAGCAGGTGCATGTGCCCGGCGACCGCGTAGATCGTCCCGGCGCTGTTCACCCGGTGGTCGCAGTGCTGGGTCGGGTTGGGGACCGGGGTCCGGCCGCCATTGCAGATCGCGTTCAGGCCCGCGACGGTTCCGCCGGCGTCGCCGCCGAACCGGTGGATGACGTCGAGGACGGCCTTCTCGCGGTCGCAGAGGTTGCCGTTCTCGCCGGGTGGGCAGGCGAGCTCGATCGGCGCGGTGAGCAGCCGGGTCTGCAGCTTGATCAGCGGGGTCTTCGCGTCGGCCAGCCGGAGCCGGATGCTCGAGCGGTCGGTACCCGCGGGCTGGCCCCCGGTCGCCAGCAGGCTGTAGTGCACCTGCATGACGAGCTGGCTGCCGGCGTCGAGCGGGTAGCCGGTGCCGGTGGTGGTGAGGCTCTCGCCCGCGCCCGGGGCCCAGGCCGCGACCCAGGCGCCGCCGCCGGCCAGCTGGGCGCCGGGGTCGTTGCCGCCGATGCCAGTGCCGCCGAAGCAGCGCCAGCCCTCGCCGGGTTCGGCGTCGTCCAGCTGTCGCGCCTCGGCGACCTGGCCCGGTTGGATCCGGTAGAAGATCGCGTGGTGGACGATGTCGGCGTTCTCGGGCAGGAACTGGCTGCCGGTGAGGTACGCGGGCGACGTCAGGCCGGGGTCGACGAGGAAGCAGCGGTACTCGTCGGTGCCGCCGCCGGTCGGCTGCGGGGTGTAGGGCGACGTCATCGTCAGCGCCTCGAAGTGCTCGCCGGTGCGGAGCGGCGACGGCGGCGGGGCCGAGGCGGTCGAGTGGTGCGTGGGTGTCGCCGGGGCGTCGGCGGTGCTCGCGGCGGACTGCGGCTCGCTGCACGCGCTGACCAGGAGCAGCAGTGCGGCCAGGGCGCCGATGACCCGGTGTTTCATCTCGGTGACGGTACTCGCCAGTACCGGCGTCGACCGCGTGAATCGGGGAATCCGACTCGCCGGGAAGATCCGCGCGACCTGACACAATCTAAGGTGGAATGGGTGGCGATGAGCGACAAGACCCGATTCACCGAGCGTGGCGTCGAGGAGTTCCTCACCGGGCCCGAGATCGTCTCGACGTTCACCTGGGGGAACACCCCGCAGTTGCTGCATGTCGGGCTGACCGACCTGTACTCCGGCGGCATGCACGGCGGCAAGCTCGCCACCGTGTCGACGGTCTGGCTGCCCGCGAACCGGGCGATGGGCGACAACATCGCCGAGTTCGAGACGCTCGTCAGCGGCCTGGCCGAGCACCACGACGATCTGTCGCGGATCTACCGGTGGCGCAGCCGGGCCGAGGCCGAGGTCGGTCACGGCTCGGTCGTCGAGTCGACGCGGGACCAGCTGATGGCCGCCCACTCGTACGTCGAGATCCACATCGTCGACCGCGACCACCGGTACCGGGTCGAGAACATCTAGGGCACGAGGACGACCTTGCCGGTCACCGTCCCGGATTCGGCGAGCTTCAGGGCGTCGGCCGCGTTCCGGAGGGGGAGCCGGGCCGCGACCTGAGCGGTGATCGCACCCTCGGCGAGCAGCTGGAGGACCTGGCCGAGGTCCTCCCGGAGGCGGGCCTGGAAGACCGCGCGGCGCAGTCGGCGGCCGGACCAGATGTTGTAGAACGTCGCGCGGTGGCCGTTCGGCAGGACGTTCCACCAGGCGAGCTTGGCGATCAGCCGCAGCACCGGCAGCTGCGAGTTGCCGGGGTCGTTCTTGGTCGCGGCCGAGCCGTACGAGACGAGCGTGCCGCCCCGGCCGAGCAGGCGGTAGGAGTCGGTGAGGCCGGGGCCGCCGACGTGGTCGAACACCGCATCGACGCCGTCGGGGGCCAGCTCGCGCACCCGCGCCGGGACGTCGCCGCGGTAGTCGATCGGCTCGGCGCCGAGCTTCTCGATCGCCGCCTGGTTGCGCGCCGACCCGGTGCCGAGCACGCGGATCCCGGCGTGCCGGGCCAGCTGGACGAGCGTCGAGCCGACCCCGCCGTTCGCGCCGTGCACGAGGATCGTGCCGCCGCGACGGACGCGGGCCCGGCGGTGCAGCATCTGCCAGGCCGTGATGCCGTTGACGACGACGGTCTCGGCGTCGGCCGGGTCGATGCCCGCGGGCACGCCGACCAGGTCGCCGGCGTCGACGATCGCGTCGGTGGCCCAGCCGCCGGTCTTCGTGAGCACGGCGACGCGGCGGCCTTTCTGGGTCGGGTCGACGCCGGGGCCGGTCTCGGCGACGGTACCGACCAGGTCGTAGCCCGGGGTGAACGGGAACGGCGGCTGGTCGTAGTACTTGCCCCGGCGCATCTGCTGTTCGGCGAACGAGACGCCGGACGCTTCGACGGAGACCCGGACCTGGTTCGGGCCGGGGGTGGGGGTGGGGCGCTGCTGGACGAGCAGGCCGTCGGGCTCGACGATCCCGGGCAGTACGACGTGGGTCATCATGTTCTGCTCCTGCGCAGGTGTGGTTGACCACTCACTGTTTTAACGAGAGTGATTGAACACTCACACCTGGGACCTGTCAAATGGGGCAGGATGCTCGTACGGGCGCACTGGGAGGAACCATGGGATTCGAGCGGATCGATCGTCACTTCGCCCAGTACGTCGACGACGGGCGGTTACCGGGCTGGTCGGTCCTGGTCAGCCGGGGTGGCGAGGTCGTGCACGCGTCCACCTACGGGCTCCGGGACGTCGAGGCCGGCGCGCCGGTCGAGGACGACACGCTGTTCCGCATCTACTCGATGACCAAGCCGGTCACGGCGGTGGCCGCGCTCATGCTCTACGAGGAGGGCGCGTTCGAGCTCACCGACGCGATCTCGACGTACCTGCCGGCGTTCCGGGACATGCAGGTGCTGGCCGGCGGCACCGCGGCCCGCCCGAAGCTCGTCCCCGCGACCGAGCCGATCCGGATCTGGCACCTGCTCACCCACACCGCCGGCCTCACCTACGGCTTCCACCACGTCGACGTCCTCGACGAGATCTACCGCAACGCGGGCTTCGAGTGGGGCACGCCCGCGGGACTCGACCTGGCCGGCTGCGTCGACGCCTGGGCCGCGCTGCCGCTGGCCTTCGAGCCCGGCACCGAGTGGAACTACTCGGTCGCCACCGACGTCCTCGGGCGCCTCGTCGAGGTGGTCTCCAAGCAGTCGCTCGACGCGTTCTTCGCCGAGCGGATCTTCGGCCCGCTCGGGATGACCGACACCGGGTTCCAGGCGCTGGACGCCGGCCGGCTGGCCGCGCTGTACACCCCGGACGGGCGCACCGGAAAAGCCGTGCGCAGCGACCGGATGGGACGGGCGATTCTCGCCGAGCCGCGCTACCTCTCCGGTGGCGGCGGGCTCGTCTCCACCCGGTCGGACTACCACCGCTTCGCGCGGATGCTGCTCGGCCGGGGTTCGCTCGACGGCGTCCGTCTGCTGGGCGACCGGACCGTGCGCTTCATGGCGTCCAACCACCTGCCCGGCGGGGCCGACCTCGCGGCCTTCGGCCGCCCGCTGTTCGCCGAGACCTCGTTCGCCGGCGTCGGCTTCGGGCTCGGCGTCTCCGTCCTCCTCGACCCGATCACGACGCGGACGCTCGGCAGCGCCGGCGAATTCGGGTGGGGAGGAGCGGCGAGCACCGCGTTCTGGGTCGACCCGGCGGAGGAGCTGGTGGTCGTGTTCCTCACGCAGCTGCTGCCGTCGAGCACGTATCCGATCCGGAGCCAGTTGCGTCAGCTCGTCTACTCGGCGCTGGAGTAGGCGCGGGTACGGGCGCGGCCGACGGCCGCGGCGACTCCCAGCGGCACGGTGATGGCGGCGGCGATCGCGAAGATCGCGCGGTACTGGCCGTTCCCGGCCGGGGCGGCGGCGAGGAGGGCGGCGATCGCGCTGCCCAGGAACAGCGAGGCGGCGAACAGCGAGATGACCGTCGCCCGGGCCGACGGCAGGACCTCGGTGGCCCAGGTCTGCATCGTCGAGTGGAGCCAGGCCCAGGCGAGCCCGAGCATGAACGCGGTCACGACCGCGACCGCCGGTACCTGGCTCACCGCCACCACCACGCAGGCGACGCCGGCCCCGGCCGCGCCGAGGGCGGGGAGTTGCCAACGGCCGAGCCGGGACGAGAGCGCTCCGGCGAGCCGGGCGAACAGCAGCACTGAGAGCCCGTAGACGCCGTTGACCGAGCCGGCCAGCGCGGTGCCGACGCCGGTCGCCTCGACCGCGGCCGGGAGCAGGGTCAGGACGCCGAGCAGGACGAAGCCGTCGCCGAACGCGAGCAGGAGCACCAGCCAGGTCACGCGGGACCGGGTGACCGCGCGGATCGCGGTGCGGAACCGCTGGTCGCGGCGGCTCACCCCGGGCGGTGGGACTCTCTTCAGGACGATCACCAGCAGGAGTGCAGCGGCGCTGGTGATCAGGAACGTGACCCGCCAGCTCGCGAGTTGCGCGATCACGCCCGCCGACGAGGCGCCCAGGGCCATGCCGACCGCGCTGCCGGACATGAAGTTCGTGATCTCGCGCTGGCGGTCCTCGGTGGGGACGGTGTCGCCCAGGTACACCAGCCCGGCCGGGATTGCCGCGCTGAAGCACGCGCCGGCCAGTCCGCGGGCCGCGGCCAGCGCGACCGGACCGTCGACCAGGGCCGAGACCCCGGTCGCGATCGACGCGACGACCAGCGCGCCACGCATCGTCCGGACGAGACCGACGCGGTCGGAGACGACGCCCCAGACCGGCTGCATGAGCCCGTAGGCGAGGAAGTAGAGGCTGGCGGCCTGGACGACCGGGGCGAGAGTGGAGCCGATGTCCCGGGCGATCGCGACCAGCATGGCCGGCATCGCGAATCGATCGAACGTGCTCACCAACGCCATGACCTGCAGTGACCGACGCGCCGTCAGGAAGCCACGCACCTGACGACCGTATGCTGTCGGTGGCTCTTTCCGGCCCGGGATCTGGTGATCGCGAATGAGTACCGAGGATGGTCTGCGAACCGTTGCTCTGGTCGGCGCGTGTGCGGCTTTCGTCGTCGTGCCGAATGTCGGGTCCGATGAGCGGACCGAACGGTACGACACGGTGATCACGCCGCCGGACTACGCGTTCGCGGTGTGGGCGCCGATCTTCGCCGGATGCGTCCTCTCGACGGTGGGGCAGGCGCTGCCGGGCGGGCAGGCGGTGAGCCGGGCGACCGGGTGGCCGCTGGCCGGCGCGTACGCGCTGAACGCGGCCTGGTCGCTGGCCGCCCAGACCGACCGCTTCGCCGCGACGCCGGTCCTGTTGCCGGTGGCCGCGGGCTTGGCGTTGGTCGCGCACGCGCGTCAGCAGGGTCTCCCGGCCGCGCGGGGGTTGGCCGGAGTGACGCCGGTCAGTACCGGCCTGCTGGCCGGCTGGACCACGCTGGCGAGTGTGGTGAACGTCGCCGCGGGCGCGAACCTCGCCGGGGCGTCGGCGGGCTCGCCGCGGACGGTGGCCCGCTCGGCCGCCGCCCTGGTCGCGGTGAGCGGCGCCGTCGCGGTCGGGGTCGCGACGAGCCGACGCGGGGCATTGTCGCTGGCGGCGGCGGCCGGGTGGGGGCTGATCACGTTGGCGCTGACTCCCGGGCGCCCCCGTAGCGTCCGCTGGAGCGCGGCCGCCGGCGCGTCGGCCGTCGGAATGGGTGCACTGGTCGCGCGGAGACGGAGACCCGTCTCGGCGTTCGCTGCGTAGCAGCCGCCGCTGGGCGGCGGGGGGAGGTGGCGCCCGGGAGTCCCCGGGCGCCGGTGGGTCAGGCGTTGACTTCGTCGCGCCAGGCCACCCAGTCCCGCAGGGCCGAGAGGTCGTAGTCGGGCCCGCCGACACCGATCGTGAACAGCGAGACGCCCAGGTCGCGCAGCTGCGGACCGACCTCGGACGGCTTGCCCTCCACGGCCGACGAAATTTCGATCTCGGCCGGGTCGCGCCCGACGTCGGCGCAGTGCTGGCGCAGGATGCCGATCTTGCGCTCGATCGTCGGGACGTCGCCGAAGCTGTGCCAGATGTGGGCGTGCTTCGCGACCAGCCGCAGCGTCTTCTTCTCGCCACCGCCGCCGATCAGCACCGGGATGTCGCGGGTCGGCGCCGGGTTCAGCTTCGCGAACCGGGACTCGATCCGCGGCAGCGCCTCGGCCAGATCGTCGAGGCGCCCGCCGGCGGTACCGAACTCGTAGCCGTACTCGTCGTAGTCTTTCTCGAACCACCCCGAGCCGATGCCGAGAATGAGCCGGCCATTGCTGATGTGGTCGACGGTCCTGGCCATGTCGGCGAGCAACTCGGGATTGCGGTAGCTGTTGCAGGTGACCAGCGCGCCGATCTCGACGCGGGAGGTCTGCTCGGCCCAGGCCGCGAGCATCGTCCAGCACTCGAAGTGCTTGCCTTCGGGCTCGCCGTAGAGCGGGTAGAAGTGGTCCCAGTTGAACAGGATGTCGGCGCCGATCTCCTCGGCCTCGGCCGCGGTGCGACGGATGGTTTCGTAGTCAGCATGCTGGGGCTGGAGCTGCAGCCCCACACGGACGCGCCTGGTGCTCATGGCCCGAGCCTAAACGGACGATCATCGCCCGCTCGGGAGGCACCGAGCGTTTCAGCGACCGCACTCCGCGAGCGCGATACGGACCTGCTGGTTGACCGACACGAGATCGAGGTCGGAGCTGGACAGATAGGCCTGCCTGGTGGTGCGGGCCAGCGCGCGGTACTGCTCGTCGGACCGGGCGGCGGCCGCGCTGAGCTCGCTGGCCCGGTTGAGCTTGGTTCCGTCGGACAGGGTGAAGTTGCCGGCGGAGAATTCCGGCAGTCCGCGGAGAATCGTGCAGGCGTCGGCGACGTCCTTGGCCGGGCCGTCGGCCGGCCGGCCGAGCAGGGAGCCGCCGAGCCAGACGCTCCCGACGAGGAAGGCGCCGCACACGAGACCGACGAGCGCGGCGGCGAGCAGGCGCCGCCGGGGGCGCTGCTCGGTAGGTGGCGGTGGGGCTGCGGGCCACTCGATCGGCCGCAGGGAGTAGGTCTCGACCGGAGCGATCTCCGTCGTTTGGAGGCTGGTCATCACCGTGCTCCTCTCGTCGACGGTTGAGTGTTCATACGTTGCCCAGAATAGGAATACTCCGGTGACGAATTTAGCCCCGACCTCTGCTAATTAATGTTCCCTTAAGCATCTCGCATTCGAATTCTGTCGTCCGGAGACAGGAAGTTTGAATGAGGTTCAAAACACCATTCAAGGACATTCGGGCGTTTATTCGAAGCGGAGAACCAGGCGTCCGCGGGTGCCTCCGGCCTCCAGGCGGTGGTGGGCCTCGGCGGCCCGGTCGGCCGGGTACGTGTCGGCCACCCGCAGGGTGACCGCGCCCTGTTCGACGAGTTCGCGCAGGCCGTCGAGCCGCTCCAGGTCCTCGGCGTACTTCCGGACGATCACCGGCCGGACCCGCAGCCCCCGCTGCCCGTCCCCGGCATAGCCCCGGACGGTGGTCACGACCCCGCCGTCGCGCACCGCCGGGAGTGCGGCGGCGTCCAGGAGCGCGCCGTCGGCCAGCCCGTCGACCCCGTCGGGGTACTGCTCGCGGATCCGTTCCGCGACGTCGTCTCCTCGTTGGACGACGACGTCCGCGCCGAGGTCGCGGACCAGTGCTTCGTCCGACGGCGAGGCGTCGGCGACGACCGTGAGCCCGTGCGCCTTGGCCAGCTGGATCACGTAGCCGCCGAACGCCCCGGCCGCGCCGGTCACGGCGAGCACCTGACCGGGGCCCAGCTCCATGAGGTCGAGCGCCTGGCGGGCGGTCAGCCCGTTCATCGGGAGCGTCGCCGCCTCGACGTCGCTCGCGCCGGCCGGTACGCGGGTCGCCGAGCGCTCGGGCAGCACCAGGTCCTCGCGGTAGCCGCCGTGTGCGCCGGACGGGACGACGATGCCCATCACGCGCGTCCCCGGTGTGAGGTCGTCGCGGACGCCGTCGCCGATCTCGGTGACGACGCCGGCGACGTCCATGCCGGGCACGTCGGCGCCGTCGGCCGGGTGGCCGGTGGTCGAGCGTAGGCCCGCGCGAATGCCGGTGTCGGTAGGGTTCACGGCCGCGGCGGTCACCCGCACCCTTACCTGCCCGGGGCCCAGTGGCTCGGCCCGCAGATCGAGCACCCGCAGGACGTCCGGCCCGCCGTATTCGGTCACTCCGATAGCACGCATATCTCGACTATTACGCCCCTCCGCCGCCAACCGCACCGCCGGGATCCCGGCCCCGCCCGCTCCGCTGCGCGCCGCGAAGCGCGCCCGCACGGCCCCTATGTCGGGCGGCAGTGGAGGCGCATGCAGCGCGGCGCGAGACTCGGGCGCTTGGGTGTGGGGATCTGAGCGCGGTTCGGCACACAGTTACGGCGTGGTTGCCGCCGGGAAGCCGGGGCACTCCGGATCCAGGTTGGACAGTGGCCGCGGGCGTCAGCGATCGGTTCCGGTCAGGGGCAACGACTCGCCGGTCGCGGGCGAAGGATCGGTCAGAGCGTGGCACGGGCCGGGGCAGCCCAGCCAAGCCAGCACCTCGCCCCAGCCCGACGGGCCAACCTCCACGTGCCGCCCCGCGCCACGCACCAGCCATCGCCGGCCTACCAGCGCGTCCAGCAGCGCGGCCGGGAGCGCCCCGGCCAGGTGCGGGCGGCGCTCGGTCCAGTCGAGGCACTCGCGCACCAGCGGGCGGCGGGCGCGCTGCAGAGCGTCCAGAGGGATGTGCAGTTCGGCGAGGCGGGCCGCCGCCCGGGGCGGAACCGAATTGTCGGCGGCCACCACACCGTGGTCGACCAGCGCGTCGCGCAGCCGGACGCCGGCGCGGCCGGCCAGGTGGTCGTAGCAGGTGCGCGCGGCGGCCAGCCGTCGCGCGGCGGTGCTCTGCTTGAGGCTCCGGACCGGCACCGGCGGGGCGATGAGCGCGAGCGACTCCACGGCGAGCGCGACCTCGGGCCGGGCGATCCGGTGGTAGCGGTGCCGTCCCTGGGCGACGACCTCGACGTAGCCGGCCTCGACCAGCTGCTTCAGGTGCGCGCTGGCGGCCGGGCGGCCGATCCCGGCCGCGCGGGCGAGCGCGCCGGCCGGGTGGGCGCGGCCGTCGAGCAGCAGGGTCAGCATCGCCGACCGCGACGGGTCGGCCAGCAGACGCGCGGCGAAGGCCACGTCGACGTCGGCGATCGTCATGGGGTCGACGGTAGTGCGCGGACGGTTCGGCCGGGACCGAACGATCGCCGCCCTAGCGTCGCTCGACGTGAACCGTGCCTATCACTGCCTGTTCTGGTCGCAGGCCTGCGTCGAGCTGGGCGAGCAGTTGCTGATCGTGGCGCTGGTCTGGGCCGCGCTCCGATCGCCGGGCGGCGGTTTCGTCGGCGTGGTGCTGGCCGCGTGGGCGCTGCCGCGCGGGGTGTTGTTGCTGGTCGGGGGAGCGCTGAGCGACCGGTACGACCGGCGGGCGCTGTCGGTGGGCGTGGGGTGCGGGCTGACCGGGGTCGCGGGGGCGCTGGCCGTCGTGACCCGGACCGACGTTCGGTGGGCCTGGCTCGTCGCGGCGGCGCTGTTCGGGGTGCTGGACGCGGTGCGGCTGCCGGTCGCGGCCGGGGTGCTGCCGAGCGTGGTGCCGCGGGAGCGGCTCGCGGAGGCGAACCGGTGGGTCGGGATGCGGGAGTGGGCCGCGCTCGCGGCCGGCCCGGCCGCCGGGGGTGCGCTGGTGGCCGCGGTCGGCTCGTCGGCGGCGATCGCGGTGGTGGCGCTGCTCTACGCGCTCAGTGTGCTCGTGCTGGTGCCGGTCGGCCCGCTCCCACCCGCCGCCCCGGAGACGGCCGGGTTGCTGGCTGAGCTCCGGGACGGGGTGCGGTTCGTGGGTGGGCACCGGGAGCTGCGGACTCTGCTGGCCATGTTCGCGGTCGCGAACCTGTTCGTGCTGGGCCTCCTCGGCGTCACCGTGCCGGTCTTCGCGACGACCGTCCTGCACGGCGGCCCGGCCACCCTCGGCCTGCTCTCGGCCTCGTTCGGCACCGGGCTGGTCCTCGGCACCCTGGCCTCGACCCGGCTTCCGGAAGCACTCCGCACCCCCGCGGCCACGATGACGCTGTTCGCGGCCAGTGACGCGCTGCTGGCCTCGGTGGGCCACGCCGCCACCGCCCTCACCGCCGCCGTGCTGTACGGCGCCAGCGGATTCGCCGCCGGGCCGGCGTCGACGTTCTACCGGACGCTGCTGCAGACGCTGCCGCCCGCGGCCTACCTCGGCCGGGTCAGCGGCATCGCCCGCACGCTCTCGTTCGGCCTCGAACCGCTCTCCGCCGCCGGGGCCGGTGCACTCACCGCACGCGCCTCGGCGTCCGTCGTGCTGGTCGTGGGCGGCGCGGTAGCGACGCTGGCCGACCTGACCGGCGCGGTGGTCACGCGCGTAGGAACGTCAGGACCGCGCGCACGCGACGATGTTCCCGGTCGTCGGGCGCCAGGCCGAGCTTCGTGAAGATCGCGCCGATGTGCGACTCCACGGTCTTCACCGACAGGTGCAGCTCGTCGGCGACGGCCGCATTCGAGAGCCCCTGGGCCATGAACCCGAGCACGGCCCGCTCGCGCGCGGTCAGCTCGTCGAGCGGGTCCTCCTCGCGACGGCGCCGGACCAGCCGGGTCACGAGCTCGGGATCGATCACGGTCTCGCCGTGCCCGATCCGCCGGACGTCGCCGGCGAACGTCGTCAGGTCCGCGACGCGGTCCTTGAGCAGGTACCCGACCCCGCCGTCGAACTGGGTGATCAGCCGCAGCGCGTGGTGCACCTCGACGTACTGGGACAGCAGCAACAGCCCGACCTGCGGGGCGATCGTCCGGATCGCCGCCGCCGTGTCGATCCCCTCGGCCGAGAACCCCGGCGGCATCCGCAGGTCGATCACGGCCACGTCCGGCGGGTCCCGGCGCACGAGCGCGAGCAGCCCGTCGGAGTCCGACGCCTGGCCGGTGACCGTGAAGCCGGTCTCGGCCAGGATCCGGGCGACGCCCTCGCGCAGCAGCATCGAGTCGTCGGCGAGCATCACCCGCACGCGATCACCGCCCCGAGCCGGGTTCCCCGCACACCACTGTCGACCTGCAGCCGCGCCCCGAGCGTCGCCAGCCGGTCGGCCAGCCCCTCGAGCCCGCTCCCGGCCCGCACGACGGCGCCGCCTCCTCCGTCGTCCGCGATCTCGACCGTGAGACCGGCGTCGGTGAGCTCGACCCGGACGTGGACCACCGTCGCCCCGGAATGCTTGGCCGCGTTGGTCAGCCCCTCGCTGACCACGAAGTAGGCCGTCGCCTCGACCTCGGGCGGAAGCCGTCGCCCGACGTCGACCGCGACCCGGACCGGCACCGCGGACCGGTCGGCGAGGTAGCCGACCGCGGCCTCGATCCCGTCCTGGGTCAGTACCGCGGGGTGCAGGCCGCGAGCCATCTCCCGGAGCTCCGCGGTCGCCGCGAGCAACTGGCCGCGGGCGGCCTCGGCCCGGCCGGTCAGTTCCGCGTCCCCGGACTCCTCGGCCAGCCGGACCAGCCGGCCGAGCTCCAGCGAGGCCGTCACCAGGTGCTGCTGCGCGCCGTCGTGCAGGTCCCGCTCCAGCCGCCGCCGGGCCGCGTCGCCTGCGGCGACCAGCCGTTGAGCGGTTCCCTGCAGCTCGAGGATCAGCCCGGCCTGCGCGGCCAGCTCGCCGACGAGGCGGCTCTCGGCGCCCGAGAGCGCCTTCCGGACGCTGAGGACGCCCCGGAACCGGCCGTCGTGCACGATCTGGACGCCGACGAGCTCGGCCGCCGTGCGGACGCCGACCGGTAAGGCCCCGTCGGGCCAGGCCGCAACCGCACGCAGCTCGTCGGCGGGACCGGCCCAGATCACGACCTCGCCGGCCCCGACGCCGTCCGCGACGGTCAGGCAGATGCCGTCCAGCGGACGCCCGGCCGGGGCCGCGAGGTGCGCGGAGAGCCGGCCGAGGGCCTCGTACGCGGTGGCCCGGTGCCCGTACACGAGGCGGTCGGCGAGCCGTTGCACCCGCCGTCGCAGCGGCTCGAACGCGACCGCGATCGCGGCCGTCGCCAGCAGCGACAACAGGGTTCCGTAGCCGTGGACCAGTCGGCCGGCGCCGGTCACGACGACGGCGTAGCCCAGCGTGATGATCCCGGCCATCACCGCGAACACGAACGCCTTGTTGATGACCGGGTCGAGGTCGTAGAGCCGGTACTGGAGGATCGCCGCCCCGGCGGCCGCCGCCACCAGCGGCACCGTGAGGACGCCCGGCAGCGGGGAACCCCAGATCGCGATGCCGACGGCCAGCACCAGCAGTGACGCGGCGGCGGCGAACACGAGCAGCCGGAGCTGACGTTTCTCGTCGTCACCGGCCCGGCGCAGCCGGACGATCACGCAGACGACCCAGGCGAGCTGGAACAGCGGGTACGCGATCGGGCGGGCGACCTGGTAGAACGCCGTGGCGGTCGGTTCGCCAGGCAGGGCGAGCGGGTGGACCAGGCCGGTGCGCTCGTACTCCACCGGCCACAGCGCCGACACCGCGGACAGCACCGCGCCGGCTGCGCCGAGGACGACGACGACCGGCCGCCAGCCCGGCGACGGCAGACGTCCGGTCGGAAAGCACATCACGGTGACGCCGATCAGCACCATGACCAGCGGCAACGGCCAGACGCCGAGCCAGCCGACCCAGGCGGAACCGTCTCCGCCGGCCAGGCCGTACTCGCGGGCGGCGAACATCCCGGCGTGGGCGGCGCCGGTGGCCACGAACAGCCAGCCCTCCCGCACCGCGGGCCGGCGCGCGACGACGTAGAGCCCGACCGCGCCGAACGAGGCCGCGATCAGCCCGTTGTGCAAGTTGCCGAGGTGCGGGCCGAGCACGAACCCGGTGGCGAGCAGCGAGGTCAGGACCGCGCCGATGGCGGCGATTCGGGCCCGTCCGGTGCTCGGCATGTCGGCATCGTCGCATCGCGGCGGCGATTGCGAATCGGGGCTGGCCCTGAGGTGTGCGAGGGGCGGCCCCGATGTCTTTCCCGGTCGCGGTGAGGAGGGTGGCGGGCAACCGGATGGAGGAGGGGTATCGATGAGGGATCGAGTCGTTCTGGTGGCCGGCCCGGTGATCTACCTGGGGGCCGATCTGGTCTACGCACTGCGGGGGTGGGATTCGCCGGCCGCCGGGGTGCTGCACGTGCTCGGGGCCACCGCGTACGCCGTGCTGGTGTTCACGGCGGTGGGCTGGTTCCGCGGGCCGCTCGCGGTGGTGCTATTGGTCGTCGGGGCGCTGGGCGCGGCCGGGAACATCGGGTACGGCTTCAACACGATCCACGTCTCGCTCGGCGACACCGACCTCAACGACGCGAGCGGCGCGGCCGTGCTGATCAAGGTGCTGGGGCTGTGCTTCCCGTTGTCGCTGCTGCTGATCGCGGGCGGGTTGCGGTGGCAGCGGATCGGCCCCGGGTGGGTCGCGGTGGCCGTGGCGGTCGCCGCGGTCGGGTGGCCGGTCGCGCACATCGCGAACGTGGGCTGGCTGGCGATCGTCGTGAACGTGGTGCTGGTGGCCGCGTTCGGCGCCCTGGCCTTTCCGGGCGCCGACGCGGCTCGCCGTCAGGACGCCAGGATGTCCAGCGTCGCTCCGTAGCCGTCAGCGGTGGGTCGCCCGGCCAGCAGGGTGGCCAGCGACTCCCGCGGGGTGACGCCGTGCTCGGCGCACCCGGCCGCGACCGCGGCCGCGACCTGCGGAGCCGCGAACGACGTGCCGGTCCAGGACGCCCAGGGGTCGGCGCCGAACGTCGCCGGTCGGCCGCCCTCGATCGCGCGGTGACCCTCGACGAACGTCGAGACGACGTCCTCGGCCCGGGCCGAGCACAGCACCCAGCCGCCCCGGTTCGACCACGCCGACGGGGTCCGGTCGCGCGTGAGGCCGGCGACCGCGGCCACGTCCGGGAACGCGGCCGGCCAGCACGGACGGTCCTCGCCGTCGTTGCCGGCGGCCGCGACCACCAGCGTCTGCGGGTGACGTTCGGCCAGCAGCTCCAGTGCGGCCTCGAACGCGATCGGGGGCTCGTCGCCGATCGTGCGGGTGCCCAGCGACAGGTTGAGTACGTCGGCGCCGTCGTCGGCGGCCCGGAGCATCGCCGCGGCGACCCGGGCGTCGCTGCCCGCCCCGTCCGCGTCCATCACCCGGTAGGCGCGGACGGTCGCCGACGGGGCGACCTGCTGGACGATCCCGGCGACGAACGTGCCGTGCCCGGTGCCGGCCGCGAGCGTGCCGGTGGGTTCGACGTTGTCGGCGTCGGCCAGGCCCGCGAGCCACCCGTCGCCGCGCGGCCGGGCGTCCGCGCCGGTGTCGAGGACCGCCACCACGCACGAACCCGCGCCCGACCGCTCGAACGGACGGCCGGCCTCGGCCGGCCGTGGCCCGTCCAGGGCCTTGATGTACCCGGCCATCGGAGCGACGTGGTGCGCGGTCACCGGCACGCCCCCCTCCCGGGCCTCGTGCAGGAGCCCGGCGAGGTCGGCGAGCAACGCCGGACCGGCGAGACGGACGACCCGGCCGGCCAGGCCGGGCACCGGCTCGGCCCGCAACCCGTGCGCGACGGCGAACCGCCGGGCCGCGGGCAGATCACCGCGACGGACCAGCACCTCACCGGCGACGACGAGCACCGACGAACCACGGCCGTCGGGGAGTACGACGAACGGTGACGAGCGCGTCACCCGGGGAACAGCGGAAGGAGCCACCAACTCGAGGGTGGGAGTCATGCCGCCAGGGTCCCACCGATCAGCGGCGGCTCCAGGGCAGTTCGCCGGTTTCGACCACTTGCTGGGCCACCTCCCGCAGCTTGACGTTCAGATGCTGGGACGCCTCCCGCAGCAGCGTGAAACCGTCGTCCGCGGGGACCTTGCGCTGCGCCATCAGCACGCCGATGGCCTGGTCGATGACCGTGCGGGAGCGGATCGCCTCCCGGAGCTGCTCGGCCAGGTCACGGTGGCGGAAGAACGCGGCGGCGACCTGGCTGGCCTGTCCGGCGTGGCTGGCCAGCACCTGGGCCAGCGCGACGGCCTCACCGGTGAACGCGTCGGGATCGCGCGAGTACAGGTTCAGCGCGCCGAAGTTCACACCCTCGGAGTGCAGCGGGAGCGACACCACGCTCCGGGCGCCGAACGCCACCGCCCGTTCGACGTAGGCCGGCCAGCGGCCCTCGGTCGCCAGGTCGCGGACGCGGAACAGGTTGCCGGTGCGGGTCGCGTCCAGGCACGGGCCCTCACGTTCGGCGAACTGCATCTCGTCGAGTTCCCTTGACCACTCGTCGCTGAACGCGACGGCGGCCGGACGCCCGTCCTGCAGGGCGGTGATCGACGCGGCCTCCGCGCCCGGCACGATCCGGGCCGCGATGCGGGTGACTTCCTGCAGCGTGCTGATCAGGTCGGTCTGGGAGAGAACCAGACCGCTGAGCGCCATGAGCTCCCGCAGCTGCTCGTCCGAGAGTTCCATGCGGTTATTTTGCTCTATGCCGCACCGCCCGGCTCGATGGCGAACAGCCGGTCGTCGCCGGTGGCCGTCAGCACCCGGCGGACCAGCGGCGACGGGCAGCGCAGGAGCAGGTCGGCGGCCGCGGCCCGGGCCAGCACCAGCGCCCGGATCCCGGCCGAGTTGATGAACCGGACCCCGGCCAGGTCGAGCACGACCAGGCCCGGGTCCACCGCGCGCACGACCCGTTCCACCAGCGCGGGGAGATGGGGAGCGGTCTCGTGGTCGAGGTCGCCCTCGATCCGGATCGACGGATACGGGGCACACACCGAGAGAGTCAACGAAAGTGCGGACACTGGTCCCCTCGCAACAACCCGAGGCTCTGGTCCGAACCGGTACCAACTTTATCCGGTCGCGGCCGTTACTGCCGCATGATCCAGATCGGAAGCGGATCGGCGAGGGTCCGGACGACCTCCCAGCCGGCCCGCCGGTAGAACTCGACGTTCGACTCCGTGCTGGTCTCCAGCACGGCGGGCAGCCCGTCGGCGGCCGCGCGGCTCAGCCCGGCCCCCATGACCGCGCGCCCCCAGCCCCGGCCGGCGCGATCGGGCCGGGTGCCCAGCACCCCGAGGTACCAGAACGGCCCCGACGGCAGGCCGCCGTGCACCGCCTCGTCGTAGGCCCGCATCCGGGCCAGCGCGTCCGCGGGCAGTTCCGGTTCCGCCGTCTCCGAGGCACCGCCGGGGGGCTCCCAGATCGCGGTCGCCGCCCCGCTCTCGATCGTCCAGATCGTGGACCGGCCGACCCGCTTGTCGAAGAGGTGGCCGAAGAACGCGGCCGCCCGCGCCGGGTAACTCGACTCGTCCGGGAACAGGTAGCGCAGCACGGGGTCGCGCTGGAACGCGGCGACCAGCGACGTGACGACGTCGGCACGGTCGCGCGGGGTGGCGACGGACAGGTCGGGGACTGGATTCATGCCCTCCATCGTGCGCAATCCCCTAGTGCTGGCACTGAGTCGCCCCACCCGAACGGGCCCTTGCCCGAAACGACCGCTGACCTCACGCTGGATCGGCCACACGCGACGAGTCCGGTCGTCCCAGGGGGATACATGCTGGTGCAGGACGTCATGACCAGATTTCCGGCGTGTATTCACCTGGGGGCCGATATCCGCCGAGCGGCCGAATTGGTGAGCATTTCGCAAGTCAGCGAGCTGATGGTGCTCGACCACGACGACGAGTTCGTCGGCGCCCTGTCCGAGGGCGATCTGATCCGCGCGATCCTGCCGACCTGGGACGAGAGCCTGCGCGCGGGCGGCTCGCTGAACGACGCGTTCGGCGACCTCGCCCGGAAGGCCCGCGACCTGGCCGGGCGCCCGATCGATCCGCTCGTCGTGCGGAACGCGATCACGCTCCGGCCGACCGACGAGGTGGCCAGGGCGGCCGTGGTCATGACCGAGAAGCAGATCCGCCGGCTGCCGGTCGTCGACGGGCGCAAGCTCGAGGGCACGGTCGCCCGGGCCGACATCTGCCGCGCCGTCATCTACTACGCCTGATGGCCCGCGTAGAGCTGGTGGTGACCAACCGGCGGACGGGCGCGGTCACCGAGCACACCGGCGAACTCCCGCTGACGATCGGCCGGGACGCGGCGCTCAGCGCGGTCGCGCTCGACGACCGCTCGGTCTCCCGCCGCCACGCCCGCCTCGAACTCGACGGCATCGACCTCGTCGTCGTCGATCTGAAGAGCTCGAACGGGACGTTCGTCGACGGCGAGCGGGTCGAACGGCGGGTGCTGCGCGGGACCGACCACCTGCGGGTCGGCAACAGCGACGTGGCCTGGACACTCACGGTCGAGGACGAGTCCGACCGGACGATCATCGGCGACATGACGATCCTGGCGCCGTTCCGGGTGCCGTCCCGGGCGACGACCGGCCCGGTGCGGGTGATCTCCCCGGCCCGCCAGGTCGTCGAGAAGGCCGAGGCCTACAACCGGCAGCACGGCCACGAGCTCGACGGATTCCTCTCGATCGAGCACGGCTTCCTGCCGGTCGAGCCCCCGCTGCTCGCGCTGCCGCCCTCCCACCAGGCCTGGGACGCGCTCGTCGACCGGCTGCCCGACCTCTACGCGAACCTCGGTATGCGCCGCGAGTTCGACCGGCTGCCGGTGCTCGACGCGTCGGCCGAGGCGCTGCCCGACCGGTACGTGCTGCGGGCGTCGGCGATGCTCGGCGTGTTCGCGCACGCCTACCAGTACGTCCAGACCGACCCGCCGGCCACGCTGCCGCCGAGCATCCTCGAGCCCTGGCGGCAGGTGTCGCGCCGGCTGGGCAAGGACGTGCCGTCGGTCTCCTACATCGACCTGTTCTTCTACAACTGGAGGCTCCGCGATCCGGCCGGCCCGCGCCGCCTGGACAACCTCGAGCTGCTCGTCCCGGCCTGGCGCAACCGGGCCGAGAAGATCTTCTACCTGGTCACGACCGAGTTCGCGATGGAGCTGACCCCGCTGCTCGACGCGATGCTGCGGGCCCAGGACGCGGTGCTGGTGGAAGACCGGGACGCGCTCACCGCCGCGCTGCTCGTCATGCTCGAGCGGCTGCAGCACGTCACGCAGGAGATCTACCCGCAGATCGACCCGAACCCGCTGTCGTCGAACCACCTCGACCTGGTGCTCTGGGCCAAGACCGTCGGGACGTCCGGGGTGCCGATCTTCGACGGGGCGCCGAGCCCGGCCGGCACCGCGCAGCCGCAGATCCACGCGCTCGACGCGTTCTTCGGCCGCGCGTCCTACGCCACCACGGTCGGGCAGCAGAGCCTCTCGCTGCGCAAACAGATGCCCCGGCACTGGCGCGAGCTGATCGACGCGCTCGGCCAGGTCTCGGTGCGCCAGTTCGTCGAGAAAGACCGTGCGCTGCGTGGCCTGTACGCGGCCGTGCTCGACTCGTACCTCGGCGACCGGGGCTGGATGGGGCTGCACCGGATCAAGGCGTACGGGTTCCTCGAGGTCGCGTTCAAGGTCGGCCGGTCGGTCACCACCGGCGCGAAGTTCACCGGGCTGTTCCGCGACAAGACCTGGGAGGCGATCGACGCCGAGCTGGCCGAGGTCCGCGACGAGCGCTGGCCGGCCGCCAACCAGCAGGTCTACACCGGACGGGTGCGGCGCGGGATCACGACGACCGACCCGGACTCGTCGGCCTGGACGACGCACCTGCGGCTCGACGTGGCCGGCCAGGGCATCCGTCACCGCCCCGGCGACCGGCTCGGCGTCCTGCCCGAGAACGACGACGCGCTGGTCCGGGCCACCTTGCGGGCGCTGCGGGCCACCGGCGACGAGCTCGTCCCGCTGACTGCCGACTGGCAGGAGGCGATCCGGTTCCGGGCCGGGCACGAGGACGGCGCCGAGGTGCTGCCGCTGAAGACCCTGCTGACGTTCGGCCGGATCCGCCCGGTCGGCCGGACCACCGCGAAGCGTCTGCTCGGGTTCTCGGCCGCCGGGGCGCTCGACCGGATCGTGTCGGCCCGGATGGAAGACCAGTGGGAGCTGTGGGACCTGCTCGACCTGGTCCGCTCGGCCGGGTACGACGTGACCCGGCTGTGGTCGGCGGGCGCCGACGAAGCCGAGAGCATCGGCCGGATCGTGCCGCCCGAAGTGTTCCGGCTGTACTCGATCGCGTCCGCGGCCGACGGCCCGGCCGAGAGCATCGACCTGGTGGTCGGCGGGCTCACCTACGACACCCCGCGCACCACGTACTCGTACGAGCGGCAGCGGGCCGGCAGCGCGTCGCACTTCCTGCGCCGGATGACCACCGAGGTGCGCTACCGCGACAAGCCGCTGTCGCTGACGATCGTGCCCACGCCGAGGTTCCGGCTCCCGGCCGACCCGGCCACACCGGTCGTGATGTTCGCGGCCGGCTCGGGCATCGCGCCGTTCCACGGCTTCGCCGCGGCCCGCTCCGGCGGTCCGGGCGCGAACACGCTGTTCCTGGGCCTGCGCCGGCCCGAGGATTTCGTCGACCCGTCGGTGTTCGAACGCCTCGCGGCCGAGGGACGGCTCGAGCTGTACGCCGCGTTCTCCCAGGCCGACAAACGGCTGCGGTTCGACGTCGGCAAGTACGTGGTGGAGGACGGGACGCGGCAGCGCGTCGACCGGTTGATCTCCGAGCAGGCCGACGGCCTGCGGGCCGCGGCCGGTGACGGCGGGCACCTGTACGTCTGCGGGAGCGCCGGCTTCGCCGGGTCGGTCCTGGCCGCGCTGAAGAACGTCGGTCTGGACGTCCGGCAGCTGATCGCCGAGGGACGCCTCGGGCTGGACATCTTCACCACCTACCGCGGGCACGCGCAGCAGGGCAGGCAGTACGACATCTCCGCGCTGATCGACCGGAACAGCCCTTCCGCGGGGTATTGGATGGTGGTCAGCGGCAAGGTCTACGACGTCTCGGAGTTCATCCACCAGCACGTCGGTGGGCCGCAGATCATCCGGCACTACGTCGGGATGGATGCGACCAGCGCGTACCAGGGCGTGCTGCACCACGTGAACTCGGAGGTCGACGCGCAGCTGAGCCTGTACGAGCTCGGGCACATGCGCCGGCTGTCGTTCGGCGACCGGTGGGGGGTCGTGCTCACCGCCGAGGGCCTGCGTTTCGAGCGGCTGGAGAACCTGTTCACGGCCTGGGTCCGGTACGTGTACCTGGTCGTCGCGATGGAGAACGCGCTGGCCAACGACTACGGGTTCGCGTCGGCCGAGGCGACCGCGGGCCAGCGCGGGCCGACGCCGTTCTCGCTGCAGTTCCTGGTCGAGGCGCACCGCCGGTTCCTGGGCAGCTACCTCGACGGGCTGTTCGACGACGACCTGGCCGCGCTCTGGCGGGCCACGGTCGGGTTCTGCGCGCCGTCGACCGACGTGCGGGGGCTCGGGCTCACGCTCGAGACGCTCCGCGACCAGCCGGCCTACCGGCTGGCCCGGGAGTCGGTGACGTACCTGCGCGGGCTGCTGACCGGTGACCTGAGCGCGTCCGACCGGCATCGCATCGAGGGGCTGGCCAAGGGCTACGCCGAGGCCGACCAGGCCGTGCTGCGGGCGCTGAAGGCCGCGTTGCGCGACGGGATCCTCGCGTTCGAGCAGCACGAGGCCGCGGTCGTCGAGCGGGCGTCGGACCGGCTGCTGGGGGCGATCCGGGGCGCGGTCGACGCGGTCGGCGAGTACTACCGGCGGGTGGCCGCGCTGACCGAGCGGCACGGTCTGACGCTCTCGTCGTTGCCGCCGGGGCTGGTCGAGGAGCCGATCCCCGAGGACCGGGGAATTCCGGGCCACGGGACGCCTGTCACGATCCCGCCGGAGCCGGTGTCCTAGGGGGCATGACCACCGACGCGTTCGTCGCCCACCGGAGCCTGCTGTTCACGGTCGCCTACGAGATGCTCGGCTCGGCCGCCGACGCCGAGGACGTCGTGCAGGAGACCTGGCTGCGGTGGGCGTCTTCGTCCGCCGATGTCCGTGACCCGCGGTCCTACCTGGTGCGGATCGTCACCCGGCAGGCGCTCAACCGGCTGCGGACGCTGGCCCGGCGGCGCGAGGACTACGTGGGGGAGTGGCTCCCCGAGCCGCTGCTGACCAGCCCCGACGTCGCCGACGACGTCGAGTTGGCGGAGAGCGTCTCGGTGGCGATGCTGACCGTGCTCGAGACGCTGGGCGCGGTCGAGCGGGCGGTGTTCGTCCTGCGCGAGGTGTTCGACACCTCGTACGACGAGATCGCCGAGGCGGTCGGGAGGACGCCCGCCGCCGTGCGCCAGATCGCCCACCGCGCCCGCGATCACGTGGCCGCGCGCCGTCCGCGGGTGCGGGTCAGCCGGGCCGAGCAGGACGCGGTCGTCGAGCGGTTCCTGGCCGCCGTCCGCGGCGGCGACCTGCAGGAATTGCTGGACGTCCTGGCTCCGGACGTCGTGGTCGTGGCCGACGGCGGCGGCGTGGTCACCGCGGCGCGTCATCCGGTGGTGGGAGCCGAGCGGGCGGCCGCGTTCCTGGCCATGCTGCCGAAGGTGGCGGACGACTTCGCGGTCGCGGCGACCGTGGTGAACGGTGGGCCGGCGATCCGGATCGATCTGAACGGGGCGCTCGATGCGGTGGCGAGCCTGGTGATCGAGGGCGGCCGGATCACCCACGTGTACGCGGTCCGCAACCCGGCGAAACTGTCCCGCCTGACGGAAGAATCCCACCTCAGTCGCTGAGCCCCGCGCGGCCACCGCCCGCGCCGCGGCGCGGATTGACGCGAAACCGGCTCTTCGCGGGGCCGCGGAAGGCCCGCTTTCCCGTCATTCCGCGGTCGCGGTCGCGGCCGTCCGCGCACCTCGCGGCCAGGCCGGGCGTCCGCTGGACGGCATCGGCCCTACCGGTCCGCGCCCCGCGGCGCGATCAATTTCCCGACGGTAGGGGCTCGGTCGGGCGGGGGGTCAGGTCGGTGGGTAGGCGTTGCTTGCGGCGGATCAGGAGCCAGACGATCCAGCCCGCCGTGATGATGAACCCGAGGCTGATGATCCGGTAGAGCACCACGGCCGCGATCGCCGAGCTCGTCGTCAGCCCCCCGGCGACCAGGCCGACGATCAGCGCACCGTCCACGACCCCCAGGTTCCCCGGCACGAGCGGAATGCTCGCCGCCGCCATGCCCGCGCAGTAGGCCAGGATCAGGTGCGCGGCCGTGATGTCGGGCGCCCCCACGGCCCGGCAGCACAGCCACAGGCAGAGCGCGTCCAGCAGCCAGTTCGCCAGCGCGAAGTACGACGCGACGGCCAGGTCGAGCGGACGGATCCGCACCGCGGTCAGCTCCCGCACCAGCCCGGTCACCCGCCCGTCCCCGTCGGCCGGCCGGTGACGCACCCGGCCGACGGCCGTCTCCAGCCCCCGCGCGACGGTCATCAGCCACTGCGGATGCCGCGCCATCGCGCGCACGGCGAGCGCCAGCGCGAGTCCGACGGCCAGGTACGTCACCAGCGTCGACCACCCGCCGCCGCTGCCGGCCAGGATCGCGCTCCCGGCGCCGATCACCACCAGGGCGACGCTCGACAGCACGCCGCTCAGCGCGATGCACCAGGACGCGGCCCCGGCCGTCGCCCCGTACCGACGCATCTGCTGGAAGTTGTAGCGGGTCGAGAACAGCGGGCCGCCGGGCAGGCTGACCGAGAGCGAGTGGGCCGCGAACGCCAGCGCGACGTGGCGCCCCAGGTGCACGGTCGTGCCGGCCGACCGGAGCAGCCGCCGCTGCATGCGCGCGTAGCCACCCATCGACACGAGCTCGGCCAGGACGGCGAGCGCGACCCAGCCCCAGTGCGGCGCGTGCAGCTGACTGAACGCCGACGCCAGCGACGGCCACCCGACGACGGCTTCGACGGCCACGATCGCCACGACGACGACCACCGGAACGGCCTTGCGGAGCACGGTCCGACTCACCTCCCTCCCGAATCAGATATTCGGGCACCAATGCAGCTTTGTAGCTTAAACGACTCCGATTTATCAACGCCTGTTGATTTCTAGTTCGGCCCCGTTCTACCGTGAAGCCGCCGAAATCCACAAGTGTTGAATTCCTGCGAGGAGACGGACATGGACACCGATCGGAAGACGCCGGCCTGGCTCGAAGCGGCCGGTCTCGTCGCCGGGCTGGCGGTCGTCGTCGGCCTGATGCTGCTGGCGTTCGGGCTGCCCGCGGTGAAGGGCGGCCCGCACGACGTCCCGCTCGGCGTCGTCGCGCCACCGGCGAACGTCGCCGCGGTGACCCAGGCGCTGGACGAGGCCGCCCCCGGCGGCTTCGACGTCCGGACCTACGGCGACGAGCAGGCGCTCCGGGCCGCGATCGAGGGCCGGGACGTGTACGGCGGCTTCGTGCTGTCGGGCCGTTCGATCCACGTGCTGACGGCCTCGGCGGCCGGGCCGGCGATCGCCCAGGGCATCACCGCGATCGGCACCGCGCTCGGCGCGCACAGCGGCGCCACCGTCACCCCGGCTGACGTCGTGCCGCTGCCCGCCGACGACCCGCGGGGGAGCGGTCTGGCCGCGGTCGGGCTGCCGCTGGTTCTCGGCGGGCTGCTGCCTGCTGTGCTGCTCACCAGGAGGTTCCCGGGTCGGCCGGTCGTGCGGGTGCTCGCCGCGCTGGCGTTCGCGGTGGTCGAGGGGCCGCTCGTCGCGTCGGTGCTGAACTGGTGGTTCGGGTCGATCGACGGGAACGTGCTGCCGGTCGCGGCCGGGCTGTCGTTCGGCATGGCGGCGGTGTCGCTGACCGTGCTCGGGCTCGAGTCGCTGCTCGGGGTCGCCGGGCTCGGGCTCGGCGGCGCGCTGTTCGTGCTGCTCGGGAACCCGCTGTCGGGGCTGGTGTCGGGGCCGGAGTTCCTCCCGGCCGGCTGGGGCACGTTCGGCCAGTTCCTGCCGCCCGGCGCCAGCGCCACGCTGCTGCGGGCCAACGCGTTCTTCGACGGGGCCGGCGCGGGCCGGGCCCTGCTCGTGCTGACCGGCTGGGTCGTCGGGGCGCTGCTGCTCAACGTCGTGGCCGGGCGGCGGGCCGTCCCCGACCGCTCGCCGGCCGAGGCGGCCGGCGACCCCGAACCCGCCCTGGCGTGAGGCCAGCCGGCCCCGAGCTCCGCCCGGGATACGCTCCGGAAATGGCAGAGCCGGCGGAACCCGAGGCGGCCGGGCTGGGGGCGGCCGGGCCCGAGGCGGCCGGGCCGCGGCCTCGGGGGCGGCGGCCGGGGTCGCCCGACACGCGGGCCGCTGTCCTCGCCGCGGCCCGGGCCGCGTTCGCCGAGCACGGCTACAAGAAGGCCACGATCCGCGGCATCGCCCGGTCCGCGGGCGTCGACCCGGCGCTGGTCATCCAGTACTTCACGAACAAGGAAGAGCTGTTCCGGGCGAGCCTCGAACTCGTGATCGGCCCGCGCGAGCACCTCGACGCGAGCTTCCGGGCCACCGAAGGCACGCTCGGCTTCCGGCTCGCGTCGTTCTACTTCGGGCTCTGGGAGACGCCGGGCGTCCGCGAGTCGCTGACCGCGATGGCGTTGAGCGCGGCCTCCGAACCGGAGGCCCAGCGGGCCGTGCGGGCGCTGATGTCGGGCCGGTTCATCGGCCCGATCGGCGCGGTCATCGGTGCCGAGGAGGCGGCCAGGAGGGTCCCGCTCTGCGCGACCCAGATGCTCGGCATGGCGTTCCTGCGGTACGTGCTGCCGACCGACCCGATGGCCAGCCTCCCGGTCGAGGACGTGATCCGCCTGGTCGCGCCGGTGCTCGACCGTTACCTCACCGACGACCTCGACGACTGCCTGAGCGCCCCCCTCGTCCCCCTCCGGTGATGCCGAAACGTGACTTGTGTCCGTAAATCACCGCGAAATAGGATGAATATGTGCAGGAGGGGTACTGCACGTTTACGCACCGATCAAGCAGTGGGGTGGCGCGAGGGGCGAAAAGGCCGATATCTGTGACGCGTGGCTGCGGCCACACGATGTCGGCGGCGGGTAGCGGCACTGCTGCGGGTCTCGTTGGGGGGAGCGTCCATGGTGGATCAGGGTTCGGTGGCCACGAGAACGCGAACGGTGTCAACCGGCCGCTCGGGCGCCGGGAGCCGCTGGGCAGCCCAGGCGCTCACCCGGCCACCCACGGCTCGCACCGATCCGTCCCGGCCCCCGGCCGGCCCGCGATCGACCACCCTGGCGACCCGGCTCCCGATCGCGCCGTGCGCGACGCCGATCCCGAAGCTGCGCCGTCCGTGGGCGTTGGCCACCGCCGACCTGTCGGCCGCGCCGGCCCTCCCGGCGTACGTGCGGCTGCCACGCCTGCGGCCCGCGATCGTCGTTCCCGCCCTGCCCGGCGGTGGGTTCCGCGTTCCCGATCCGGACGACGACCGGCGCGCCGCGCAGATCGTGGTGGCCAGCGGGATCTCCGGGGTGGCCGTGCTGGCGACGATCGCCGCGGTGTCTCTCTTCGTGCCCGGCGTCGCCGCGGTGGGAGGCTTCGCGCTCGGGTTCCTCGGGCTCGTCGGGGCCTTCTCCGGCTACGCGGCCTGGCGCTGGCTGCGCTGGGCCCGGCACCGGACCGAACGCCTGCCCTGGTCGGTGATCGCGGCGCTCGGCGCGACGATCACCGCGTCCGAACTGTACGGAGCGGCCGGTATCGCGGTCGCCCACTCCGGATTCTTCGAGCGGCTGACCGTGCTGGCCGGATTCGGATTCGCGGCCGCGCTGACCGTCGCGGTGACCGGCGTCGCCGCCCTGATCACGTACCATCGCTCGGTGACCGACGCCCAGCTGAGCCGCTGGGCCCGCCGGTTCGCCTGACCGGCCGAAAGGAAAGAGCGGCGTGCAACATGCACGCCGCTCTTTTCTTTGAATTCGTGAATGACGATCCATTCACGAATTCAGCGGGGGATCAGGCCGCCGCGTGGTACTTGGCGACGATGTCGGCCGGAATCCGGCCGCGCTCGCTCACCTGCAGGCCATTGCGCTTCGCCCAGTCGCGAATCGCCTGGTTCTGTGCGCGGTCGGCGGCCGGGGCGGCCGGCTTCACGGTCGCGGCCGCCCGCCCGGCTTTCGCCGAACCGGGCCGACCGGCTTTCCGGGCCGCGGCGACGTAGGAGGCCAGCGCCTCGCGAAAAGCCGCCGAGTTGTCGGTGGACAGATCGATTTCGTAGTTCGTTCCGTCTAGGCCGAACGAGACCGTCTCGTCGGCGGTACTGCCGTCGACGTCGTCGACGAGGAGAACTTGCACTTTGCGAGCCATTGGAACCTCATGGAATGGAGGGGGGATCAAGCGCGCGCCCAACAATACTCTAAGTATTGAGGACGGTGAGACTTCTCGTTCCCCGAGGCGTGGCGGAATTGCCTGCCGATCCATTCGAGAAGGGCTCAACCAGGCCCGGGAAAAGACAAAGCGGGCCAGCGCCTATGGCTCTGGCCCGGGGCTGGTGAGAAACAACCATCTAGGTTCGCTCGCGGGCCGCTGGGGCGGCCAGGCCGGCCAGCGCGACCAGCACGAGGACGAGAAGCAACGCGCGGAGCAGCCCGGCGGCGTCGCCGATGAAGCCGATCGACGGCGGCCCGACCAGGAAGGCGAAGTATCCGACCGTCGCGACGACGCTCACCCGGGCGGTCGCGGTGCGGCGGTCGTCGGCGGCCGCGGACATGCCGACCGGGAACCCGAGCGACGCCCCTAGCCCCCACAGCACGACGCCCACCGTGGCCACGGCCGCGTTCGGCACGAAGATCACGGTCAGCAGGCCGACGACGGCCAGCAGCGTGGTGGCCCGCAGTACCGGCACCCGCCCGTACCGGTCGAGGAACCAGACGCCGGCGATCCGCCCGACGGTCATCGCGGTCACGAATACGCCGTAGATCACCGCGCCGGTCGAGTTGGTCACCGAGTGACCGTCGACCATGGCCAGCGCCAGCCAGTCGTTCGCCGACCCCTCGGCGAAGGCGAACCCCAGCACGATCAGCCCGATGAGCAGCGTGCCCCGGTCGGCCCACATCCCGAGCCGCTCGCGCCAGCCCGGATGCGCCTCTTCGGACGACGAAGTGCCCGCTCCCAGAGCGTCCAGATGAAGGAACCGGACCGAGACCACGACCCCGGCCACCACCGCGGCGCCGACCGCGGAGAAGTGCAGCGCGGTCGAGGCCCCGGCCCACTCGGCGAGCGCGCCGACCGCCGCACCGGCGATCGTGCCGCCGCTGAAGGCGGCGTGGAACAGCGGCATGACCGTGCGGCCGAGCTCGCGCTCGGCCGCCGCGCCCTCGACGTTCATCGCGACGTCGCAGCAGCCCATGCCGCCGCCGAGCAACGCGAGGCCGAGCACCACGAGCACGGGGTGCCCGGCGGTGGCCGCGCCGAGCCCGACGACGGCCAGGCCGAGCGACCCGACGATCACCGCACCGGCGATCGCCCGCCGGGAGCCGACCCAGGCCAGCACGTGACTGGCCGACGACAGTCCGATGATCGACCCGACCGCGAGGCTGAACACGACCCAGCCCATCTCCGCGGTGGTGGCGCCGAGCGAGTCGCGGACCGCGGGCACCCGGGACATCCAGGTGGCCAGCGCGAACCCGTTCAGCGCGAACACCGCGAAGACCGCGTTCCGCCAGGCGACGACCACCGACCGGTCGACGGACGATACGGCCGGGGCATCAGCAGACATCAAGGTCCTTCGGTGGAGCTCATTTCGGTCAGTCGAACCGTAACCGGTGTTACCCGCGAGAGGCCCGGAAATCCCTCACGATCTCCGCGTAACGACGGCCGCTCGCCTTCATCGTGCGCTGCTGCGTGGCGTAGTCCACGTGGACGAGCCCGAACCGCTTCTCGTACCCATAGGCCCACTCCAGGTTGTCGAGCAGCGACCACACGAAGTACCCGGCCAGCGGCACGCCGTCCGCGACCGCCGCGTCGATCGCCTCGAGGTGCTGCTCGAGGTAGTCGATGCGGTCCTTGTCCTCGATGCCGCCGTCGGCGTCGACGACGTCCGGCCAGGCCGAACCCTGCTCGGTGACGTAGATCTTCGGCGGGCCGTAGTCCTCGGTGACGCGGGTCAAGATCCGCTGCAGGCCGGCCGGGTAGATCTCCCAGTCCATCGCCGTGTACCGGGCCCCGGGCAGTGTCTCGACCTGCCGGGCGTGCGGCACCGGCCCCTCCGGGTCGTCGGCCACGACGCCCCGGAAGTAGTAGTTCACGCCCAGGTAGTCGGTCGGGGTCGCGATCGTCTCCAGGTCGCCATCGAGGACCGGCGGCTCCATCCGGTAGAGGTCGACCATGTCCCGCGGGTACCCGCGTCCGTGGAGCGGGTCCAGCCACCACCGGTTGGTGTGCCCGTCGGCCCGCACGGCCGCGGCCGCGTCCGCCTCGGAGTCGGTCGCCGGATCGACCGGGCTGAGGTTCAGCACGATTCCGACGTTCGACGTCGCGGAAGCGGCCTTGATCGCCTGGGTAGCGAGACCGTGGCCGAGCAAGACGTGGTGGGACGCGTCGACGGCCGAGCGGAGATCGGTGAGGCCCGGCGCCATCCGGCCCTCGAGGTGCCCGATCCAGGCCACGCACAACGGCTCGTTGATCGTGCACCAGTCGGTGACCCGGTCGCCGAGCGCGGACGCGACCACGGCCGCGTAGTCCGCGAACGCCTGCGCGGTGTCCCGGGCCGGCCAGCCGCCCTTGTCCTGCAGGACCTGCGGCAGGTCCCAGTGGTAGAGCGTGACGAACGGCCGGACGCCTGCGGCGAGCAGCTCGTCGACCAGCCGATCGTAGAAGCCGATCCCGGCCGGGTTCACCGCGCCGACGCCGGTCGGGATGACCCGGGGCCAGGCGATCGAGAACCGGTAGGCGTCGACGCCGAGGTCGCGGATCAGCCGGAGATCCTCCGGCCAGCGGTGATAGTGGTCGCAGGCGACGTCGCCGGTGTCGCCGTTCGCGATCGCGCCCGGGATCTGGCCGAACGTGTCCCAGATCGAGGGGGAGCGGCCGTCCTCGTCGACCGCGCCCTCGATCTGATAGGCCGCGGTGGCGACGCCCCAGAGGAAATCAGACGGTAGATGCACTGTTCGGTATCCCCATCACTTGACCGCGCCGGCGGTGAGACCGGCGACGAAGTACTTCTGCAGGAACAGGAACGCGGCCACGACCGGCACGCTGACGACGAGCGACGCGGCCATGATCTGGTTCCAATAGACGTCGTACTGGGTCGAATAGCCGGACAGGCCGACCGCGACCGTCCGGGTCGTCTCGTCGGTCATCACCGACGCGAACAGAACCTCGCCCCAGGCGGTCATGAACGCGTAGACGAGAACCGCGAGAATGCCCGGCACCGCGGTCGGGATCAGCACCCGGAACAGGATTCGCATCGGACCGGCGCCGTCGACCGCCGCCGCTTCGTCCAGCTCGCGAGGAATTGAGTCGAAATAGCCGACGAGCATCCAGATCGAGAACGGGAGCGAGAACGTCAGATAGGTGATGATCAGCCCGGTGCGGGTCGCGTAGAGCTCGATCCCGGTCTTGTTCCCGATGTTGACGTAGATCAGGAACAGCGGCAGCAGGAACAGGATGCCGGGGAACATCTGCGTGGACAGCACGCTGGCCAGGAACACGCCCCGGCCGCGGAAGCGCCACCGGCTGGTCGCGTACGCGGCCAGGATCGCGATCGCGACCGACAGCACCGCGGCCGCGGTCGAGACGATCAGGCTGTTCACCAGATACCGGCCGAGCGGCACCGTCGACCACATGTCGACGAACGCCTCGCCCGAGAGTTTTTCCGGGAGCCAGGTGAACGAGTCGCGGACGTTGCTCAGCGGCTTGAACGCGGTCGAGAGCATCACGTAGAGCGGAACGAGCACGAAGAGCGTCAACAAGGTCAAGATGACGCGGCGGGACCAGCGTTCCGCGACGGTCTCACGCATCGGCACGCGCCTTCCTGGTGAAGAACAGGTAGAGCCCGGAGACGATCGACAGGAACACCAGCAGGCAGACCGACATGGCCGAGCCGAGGCCGAAGTTCCAGGTCACGAACGAGCTCTCGTAGATGTGGATCGAGATCAGGTCGGCCTGATCCGGTGCGCTCTTGCCGAACAGGACGTACGGGGTGTTGAAGTCGTTGAACGTCCACAGGAAGAGCACGAGCAGCAGGACCTGGTTGACCGGGCGCAGCATCGGCAGCGTCACCGCCCGCAGCCGGCGCCAGAACCCGGCCCCGTCCATGTAGGCCGCTTCGTACAGGTCCTGCGGCACGCTCTGCAGGCCCGCCATCAGGCACAGGAACGCGAACGGCCACTGCTTCCACACCATGGTGAGTACCAGCGAGTAGAAGCTGTTGCCGCCGATCAGCCAGAACGGCCGGTCGTTCACCAGGTGCAGCTGGTCGACGAGCACGTGGTTCAGCGCGCCGGTGTCGCGCTGGAGCAGGAAGCTCCAGGTGATCACCGCCGCGTAGACCGGGAGCGCGTAGGGGGTCAGGAACAGCGTCCGGAGGATCGCCCGGCCGCGGAACGGACGCTGCAGCAGCACGGCGGCCATCAGCCCGATCGCCCAGCAGAGCGCGACGACGAGCGCGGTGTAGGCGACCGTGATCCAGAACGAATGGAGCAGTTCCTTGCCGGTCGCGCTGTTGAAGTCGAGCGAGACCTTGTAGTTGTCCAGGCCGATGAACGGGGCGCCGGACCAGTCGCGGATGTGGAACTGGGTGAGTTCTCGCAGGCTCATCCAGATGCCGGTGAGCATCGGGATGACGTGCACGGCCAGTTCCAGCACGATGGCCGGAATCAGCAGCAGGTACGGCAAGGTCGGGCGGCGGCGGCGTTTCGGCGGCTTCTCGGCCGGGGCCGGGGGCGCTTCGTCCGGTGCGGAGACGGTCGTTGTCATGGGAGTCCTCACGCGGAGAAACGGCCCGGGACGACAGGCGTCCCGGGCCGGTTGAGCCTTACTTGACCTGATCCTGGGCGGTCTTCAGCTTGTCCTGGATCTCGTCCACCGAGGGGCTCTTGCCCTTGGCGGCCTCGGCGAAGAGGTCCTTCATCAGCCCGCCGACGAGAGTCTCGAACTGGCTCTCGCTCGCGACCTGCGGCAGCGGGGCCGCGCTGGTGGCCAGCGTGTCCTGGATGGTCTTCTGCTCCGGCTTGGCGAACGCCGGGTCCTTGCCCACGGTGGTGATCGAGGGCAGCGAACCGTAGGTCTTGTTGAGGATCGTCTGCTCCTCGTCGCTGGTCATGAACTTCACGAAGTTCAGCGCACCCTCCTGGTTCTTGGAGTGCTTGAAGATCGCGATGTTGATGCCGGCGACCATGCTGTTGACCTTCTTGCCGTTGGCCGGCGGCGACTGCAGGAACGGCACCGGCGCGACGCCCCAGTCGTCGGGGTTCATCTTGCGGAGCTCGAGCTGCGAGCCGACCGCCTGCCAGAGCAGCATCCCGGCCTTACCGCTGGCGAAGTCGGCCACCGACTGGTTCTGGGCGTACTCGGCGTTGCCGGGGTTCGTGATCTTGTCGGTGCCGATGAAGTCGATGTACCGCTTGATCGCGGTGGCGTTCTCCTTCGTCGCGAACGTCGGCTTGCCGCTCGCGTCGAACCACTGGCCGCCGTACTGCTCCGAGAACGCGAACGCGTGGTGCGAGTTCTCCGAGGTGTGAGCGCCCTCGATGGCCAGCCCCCACTTGCCGTCCTTGGTCAGCTTCTTGCCGTCGGCGACGAGCTCTTCCCAGGTCGTCGGGGGGTTCTGGATGCCGGCCGCGGCGAACATCTTCTTGTTGTAGTAGAGCGCGTAGGCCAGCGAGTAGATCGGCACCGCGGTCGGCGGCTTGCCCTCCGCCCCCGCGGCGGCGAGTGCGGCCGGGACGAAGCGGCTCTTCCCGCCGATCTTGTCCAGCGTCTTGTCGTCGAACTGGACGAACGCGTCGGTGGCCTGCAGGGACGCCGACCAGGTGTTACCGATGTTGACGACGTCCGGGCCCTGGCCGCTGGTGGCCGCGGCCAGCAGGCGGTTGAGCAGGTCGGACCACGGAACGACCTCGAGCTTGACCTTGATGCCGGTCTGCTTCTCGAACTTGGCCAGCTCCGGCTTCAGGATCTCGGCGTCTTTCTCCAGGCTGGTGCTCTGGTTGCTCGCCCAGTACGTCAGGGTCTTGGCGTCATCGCCAGAGCTGCCTGAGTCTCCACAGGCGACCAGGGAGGACGCCAGCAACGCTCCGACGGCAACGGCGGCTAATCGTCGCTTGAACACGAGCTGTCCTTTCACGGGACGCCGACCGGTTCGGCACCGGGTTCCGAGCGCGGTGAGCGGAACCTTGGCCGTACGGCCCGGCGGGACAGAAGAGTTTTGGTGAACGGGACTCTAAGGTGCCGTTGGCCACTTTGTTCACGACTTAATTCAAGGCGTTATTAAAGTGTTGCCGGGTGGAAGCGCTTCCCTCGTAGAGTGGCGCCGTACGGGGCCGAGAACCGGGGTGGGACAGGTGGAACCAAGACGAGCGACCAACCGGGCGCTGCGCACGCAGAACCGGTCGGCGTTGCTCTCCGCGCTGTTCCTCGACGGCCCGCTGAGCAGGCAGGACCTGGCCGCGCGGTCGCGGCTGAGCCAGGCCGCGGTCAGCAACGTCGTGGCCGACCTGATCGAGGACGGGCTGGTCAGCGAGGCCGGCGCGGTCGAGTCGGACGGCGGCCGTCCGCGGATCCTGCTGCAGGTCGCGCCCCGGTACGCGACGGTCGCCGGGGTGGACGTCGGGGAGACCCGGGTGCGGGTCGAGCTCTTCGACCTGGCCATGACCCCGCTGGCCAAGGCCGACTACCCGCTCGACACGCTCGAGCCGGCGGAGGTCGTCCGGCACATCCTCACCGGCCTGTCCGCGGTCGACGCGGGGCCCGACGTGCTGGGCGTCGGCATCGGGGTCTCCGGGCTGGTCGAGCGGGACCCGGAGGCGGTCGTGCATGCCCAGGTGCTGGGCTGGGACGGCGTCCCGCTGGAGCGGATGCTGCGCTCCGGCACCGACCTGCCGCTGCACTTCGACAACGGCGCGAAGACCTGGGCCCAGGCCGAGCACTGGTTCGGTGCCGGGCGCGGGGCCCGGCACGCGGCGTTCGCGCTGGTCGGCTCCGGCGTCGGGGCGGCGATCGTGGCCGACGGGCAGGCCTACCGCGGGTCGTCGAGCAGCGCCGGCGAGTGGGGGCACACGACGCTCGTCTACAACGGGCGGCTCTGCCGGTGCGGGGCCCGCGGGTGCCTGGAGGCCTACATCGGGGCCGAGGCGGTGATCGCCAGGGCCCGCGAGGCCGGCGTCCCGGTGGAGGGCCCGGACGAGGAGTCGCAGGTCGCGTCCGTGCTGGCCGACCCGGCCGCCGGGCCCGTGCTGGCCGAGACCGCGGCCTACCTCGGCGCCGGGGTCGCGAACCTGATCAACCTGTTCAACCCCGAACGGGTCGTGATCGGGGGCTGGGCGGGCATCGCGCTCGGTGGCCTGCTGCCGGAGATCCGGAAGGCCGCGGCGGCCCAGGCGATGCGACGGCCGTTCGCCCAGACGTCGATCGAGCTGTGCCGGTTGGGCACCGACGCGGTGGCGCTCGGCGCGGCCACGCTGCCGGTCGCTCGTCTGCTGGAGGCCGGGGGGATCCGTGAGTGAGATTCTGCCGGTCGCCGCGGCCCAGCCGCGTCTGGTCTCCTTCGACGTCGACGCGAACGTCCGTGCGCACGCCGACGTCGTGCGGACGGCCGGGGCGCGGGTCGTCGTGTTCCCGGAGATGTCGCTGACCGGGTACGAGTTCGAGGCGCCACCGCTCGACCCCGACGATTCCCGGCTCGCGCCGCTGGTCGCCGCCTGCGCCGGGGCCGGGGCGATCGCGCTGGCCGGTGCGCCGGTCGGCGGGCACATCGCAATGCTGGCGGTCGACGGCAGCGGGGCGCGGGTGGCCTACCGGAAGCAGTACCTGGGCGACGCCGAGCCGTACACGCCCGGCCCCGCACCGGCCGTGCTCACCGTCGACGGCTGGCGGCTGGGGCTGGCGATCTGCAAGGACACCGGGGTGGCGGCGCACGCGGCGGACACGGTCGCGCTGGGCGTCGACGCGTACGTGGCCGGGGTGCTGGAGGACTCCGCCGACGTGCCGGCCGGGCGAGCCGAGCGGATCGCGTCCGAGCACCGGGTGTGGGTGGTGATCGCGAGTTACGCCGGATCCACCGGCGGCGGGTACGAGTACGCCGCCGGTGGATCGGGGGTGTGGGCGCCGGGTGGTGGGGTGGTGGCGCGGGCCGGCGCCAGGCCCGGCGACTTCGTCCGAGCCACGCTGACCCGTCGCTGAAAGATGACTGGTGCTATGACCCCAGCGATCTTTCCGCGAGCCCGCGATCGCGCAGGAACGCGTTCTCGGCCGTCGTCCAGAGTGTGCTGGTGAGGAGGTAGAGCGCGGCCGCGAGCGGGACGGTCGCGGCGAACGCGACCGAGACGTAGGGCGTCAGGCTCAGGAGTACCGGCTGGCCGAGGCGGCGCAGCCGCCGGGCCGCGAGGGTGGCGGCCGCGGTGAACAGCGCCAGGACGACGACGAAGACCAGACCGTGGACGCCGAGCAGCGGGCCGTCGAGCCAGTGGTCGCCGAGCGGGACGCCGGCCAGGTGGGCGGTGAGCAACTCGTTCGGGCGGTCGCCGATGTCGGGGGTCCGGAAGAGCGAGTAGAGCGTCAGGAAGAACGGCGCCTGGACGAGGAGTGGCAGGAACGTGTGGGCGGCTCCGACGCCCTCGGCGCGGTAGAGCGCGGAGACCTCGGTGGCCGCGGTGAGCGGGTCGTTCGGGTGCTTCGCGCGGAGTTTCTCGACGCGGGGTGCGAGCGCTTGCCGGCGTCGCTCGAGGGAGATCTGGCGGAACGTGAGCGGGACCAGGATCAGGCGCACCAGGGCGGTCGCGAGCACGATCGCGGCGGCGGTGGCGGTGGCGCCGACCACTGGCGTCAGCAGGGTGGTGGCGGTTTCGACGACGTCGTACGCGAGGGAAATGGGCAGGCCGAACGACATGGGGGACCCTCCGGGGCCTTCGAACGAACGAGGGCAGAGGGCCGCGTAACCCGCCGCGGACGCGCGGAAGCGCGCCGCCGCAAACGGCGGGACAGAGCGGAGTTACGCGGCCGGGGTGGCCGAAGGGGCTCGGGGGCGGGGGCGGCCCTGGGCGTCGGGGTCGCGCAGGCGCGGGGTACCGGCGGACGCGGTCCGGCGGGCGGTGGCGGCGAGGCCGGCCCAGGCCGGTGCCGGAAGCCGAAGACGAACCGAGCGGAGCGCGAGCACCCCGACCACGGCCACCGCAACGAGCGCGAGCGCGGCTCCACCGGCGCTCGGCTCCACCAGCAGGAGCAGCCCGGCGGCGCACGCCAACACAGCGAACAGCCGCGAAGCGATCACGTTCCCACCGTAGCCCGCGCCTGCTACTTTAAAACCAAACGGTTATGAAAGGTGGTCGTGGTGGGTGTCGTGATCGTGGACCTGACCGTCTCCCTGGACGGGTTCATCGCCGGGCCGGGCGACGGCCCGTCGGCGCCGCTCGGCCGGGGCGGTGAGCCGCTGTTCGCCTGGATGATGACGGGGCCGCGCGACCCGATCGACCCCCGGCTGTCGGTGGTCGAACCCAGCCGCCCGATCCTCGACGAGTGGCGCAGCGGGGCCGGCGCGATCGTCAGCGGACGCCGGACGTTCGACATCGCGAACGGCTGGGCCGGCGGGCACCCGATCGACGCGCCGATCTTCGTGCTCACCCACCAGGCCCCGACGAGCGGCGAGTGGTCACCGCGGGTCCGGTTCGTCACCGAGGGGTTCGACCGCGCGCTGGCCCTGGCCCGCGAGGCCGCCGGCGACGGCGCGATCTCGCTGAACGGCGCCGACGTCGCCCAGCAGGCCCTCCGCGCCGGCGTCCTGGACGAGATCCAGGTGAGCGTGGTCCCACTGCTGCTGGGCGGCGGAGTACGGCTGTTCGACGGCATCGGCCCGGTCGCCCTCGAACAGACCCGGGTCATCCCGTCCGACGGCGTCACCCATCTGCGCTACCGGGTGGTGAAGGAATAGCCCGCCGCGCGCCCGGGGTTGCCGCCGGTATGACCTCTGACACAGGGTTCGACCTGCACGCGCTCCTCGCCGAGGCCAAGATCGGCGTCCTGGCCACGATCAAGTCCGACGGCCGCCCGCAGCTCTCGCCGGTCACGCCGTACTACGACCGCGACGCCGGGATCCTCTACGTCTCGATGACCGAGGGGCGCGCGAAGACCGCGAACCTCCGCCGCGACCCCCGGGCCGCGTTCGAGGTCACCAGCCCCGACGGCTGGGCCTGGGCCACGGCCGAGGGCGCGGTGACGCTGACCGGGCCGGGGGCCGACCCGAACGGTCCCGAGGTCGAGGCGCTGGTCGGGTACTACCGGGCCGCGGCCGGCGAGCACCCGGACTGGGAGGAGTACCGCTCGGTGATGGTGTCCGACCGGCGGGTCCTGATGGCGATGAAGGTCGAGAAGGTCTACGGCGCGAAGATCCGCTAAGACCGATTTGCCGGTTTCGCTGTACGGTGGTTCTGTGGTAGCCCCGATGGTCGCTCGGCCGGACCCGGCGACGAGCGACGACCTGGACGCGGTGGCCCGCGCGGCCGCCGAGTCGGTCGACGTGCCGATCGGCCTGGTGACGCTCGTCGACGGCGACTGGATGCGGTTCGCCGGAGCGCACGGGCTGGTCGGCCCGCTGGCCGCGGCCCGCCGGATCCTGGTCACCGACTCGTTCTGCCAGGACGTCGTCCGGGGTGGCGAGCCGGTCGTGTTCCCCGACACGTCCGACGATCCGCGGTCGTCGCCGGCCGGGGCCGGGGCCACGGTCCGGGTCGGGGCGTACATGGGCGTCCCGCTGCGCGCGCCGGACGGGAACGTCATCGGCGTCGTGTGCGTGGTCGACGTGCACGCCCGCGACTGGTCCCCGGCCGACATCGGCGCGGTCCGGGGCGTCGCCGCCACCGCCGGACTGCTGCCGGGGCTGCTGACCGACCCTCCGTCCGAGGACGAGCGACCGGCGGCCGTCCCGGACCCCGGACCGCACAGCCTGTTCCTGCAGGCGCTCCTCGACAGCCTCGACACCGCGGTGTTCGCCTGCGACGCGGCCGGCGCCACGATGTTCGGCAATCGGGCCCTCGTCCGGATGCTCGACCTCGACCACGACCTCCCGGGCGACGCCTCACAGATCGCCACCGAGTGCCTGCGCGACGCCGACGGCGAGGAGCTGCCCCCCGACCGGCACCCGAGCGCCCGCGCGCTGGCCGGCGAGCCGGTCCGGGACGTCGAGTTGCGCCTGCTCCGGCCCGGCCGGACCGCCCGCACGCTGGTCGCCAACGCCGAGCGGATCACGGTCGCCGGTGCGGTGCTCGGCGCGGTGGTGGCCCTGCACGACGTCACCGACCAGCGCCGGGCCCAGCGGTTCGGGGAGTGCAACCTGGCCGTGTCCCGGGCGCTGGTCGAGGCCGACCGGATCGCCGACGCCGCCGGTCAGGTCGTGGACGCGCTGGCCCGCTCGCTGCGCTGGCCGCACGCCGAGCTCTGGCTCGTCGACCCGGTGGCCGACGTCCTCCGGCCGGCCGCGTCCTGGACCGACGGCGAGGCCGACCGGCCGGGCCTGATGTCGGCGCAGCTCACCAACGGCGAGGGGCTGGCCGGGACGGCCTGGCGGACCGGCGAGCCGGTCTGGGTCCCGGACGTCTCGACCGAGACCCGCTTCGACGTCGAGGGCGCGGCCCGGCGGCAGCTGCGCACCGCGCTCGCGGTGCCGGTACGCAGCGCGGACGCGGTCGTCGGCGTCCTCGCGCTCTACGCCGACACCCTCGACGAGGACCGGGTGGCGCTGACCGCGCACCTGGTGGCGATCGCCGCCCATCTCGGGCACTACCTGGAACGCCGCCGCTCCGAGGAGCTGGCGCTCGAGCTGGCCCGCACGAAGGACGACTTCCTCGCGCTGGTCGGGCACGAACTCCGGACGCCGCTGACCTCGATCACCACGTACGCCCAGCTGCTCCACGACAACCCGGACTGCTGGGAGAGCCAGGGCGCGCAGCTGCTCGGCGTCCTCCGGCGCAACACCGACAGCCTGCAGGCGATCATCAACGACCTGCTCGACCTCGCGGGGCTGGAGTCCGGACACATCTCGATCCGGCCGGCCGACACGGACCTGGCCGAGCTCACCCGGGAGGGCGTCGAGGCGGTGCGGGCCGCGGCCGAGCGCCGGTCGGTCACCGTCCGGACGCACCTGCCCGAGCGCGCCCCGCTGCACGGCGACCCGCAGCGGCTGCGCCAGATGCTCGACAACGTGCTGTCGAACGCGGTCAAGTACAGCCACGAGGGTGGCACGGTGACGGTCCGGCTGGCCGAACAGGCCGGGGTCGCGACGCTGACCGTCGCCGACACCGGCATCGGCATCCCGCCGGCCGAACGGGACCGGCTCTTCCAGCGGTTCTTCCGCTCGTCGACCGCCCGCGAGCAGGGCGTGCCCGGCACCGGGCTCGGGCTGGTCGTGACCAGGGCGATCGTCGAGCGCCACGGCGGGCGGATCAGCGCGACCCACGACGAGCCCGGCACCACGATGGTGATCCGGCTGCCGGTCGGTGTGTCGGACAACGAAAACGGCATGTACGCAGGTACAGCGCGTGAGAAGTGAAGTAAGTTCAGCCGATGGGCTCGAAGTCAGTGCAGATCCCGACGCCGGACGGCGTCGTCGACGCCGTCGTCGCGTTCCCTTCCGGGGACGGGCCGTTCCCCGCGGTGATTCTCTACATGGACGCCTTCGGCGTGCGGCCCGTGCTGCACGACATGGCCGACACCATCGCCGACGACGGCTTCTACGTGCTCCTGCCCAACGTGTTCTACCGCAGCGGGCCCGCGCCGCTCTTCGACACCTCGGACCTGCTCAGCGACGAGGGCCGCAACGCGGTGTTCGCGCAGGCCATGCCGATGATCCGGGAGCTCACCACCGAGCGCGCGCTGCGTGACGCGGCCGCCTATCTCGACTTCCTGGCCGCGCAGCCCGAGGCGGCCGACGGGACGGTCGGCGTCACCGGGTACTGCCTGGGCGGGCGGCTCGCGGTCCGGACCGCGGCCGCGTTCCCCGACCGGATCGGTGCGGTGGCCAGCTTTCACGCCGGTGGGTTGGTCACCGACGAGGACGACAGCCCGCATCTGGGGCTGGCCGCGGCGAAGGCCGAGTTCTACTTCGCCCACGCCGAGCACGACCACTCGATGACGCCGGCCCAGGTCGCGCAGCTGGAGGAGGCGCTCGACGCGGCCGGCCTGGAGTACCTGTCCGAAGTCTACGAAGGCACCCAGCACGGCTTCACGATGTCCGACAGCTCGGTCTACGACCCGGTCGGCCTGGAGCGCCACTGGCGCCACCTGCTGGAACTCTTCGAGCGACGGCTAGCCGGCTGAGGTGCTGCTACGGACGACGAGCTCGGGAGCGAGCAGCACGCTGCCCGCCGTGTCGTCCGAGAGCTGACCGACCAGCAGATCCAGGCTGCGCCGGCCGAGCTCGGCGAAATCCTGCCGCACGGTGGTGAGCGGGGGCAGGAAGTACCCGGCCTCCGGCACGTCGTCGAACCCGACCACGCTGACGTCGTCCGGCACCCGGCGTCCGGCCTCGTGCAGGGCCCGCAGGACGCCGAGCGCGATCGGGTCGTTCGCGCAGAAGATCGCGGTCACCGTCTCGTCCCGGGCCAAGGCCGCCCCGGCCTGGTAGCCCCAGTCGGCGGTCCAGGCCCCGTGCTCGACCGGCGGGACGATCCGGCCGGCCGCGTAGAGCGTCGACCGCCAGCCGTCGACCCGGTCGCGGGCCTCGGGCCAGTCGGCCGGGCCGCCGACGTGGTGCACGGTCGCGTGCCCGAGGTCGAGCAGGTGCCGGGTGGCCAGCGCGGCGCCGGCCGCGTTGTCGAATCGGACGCTCGGCACACTGGTCTCCCCGGCCCCGCCGACGCCGACCCGGCCCAGCCCGTCCGGGATCTGGGCGAGCGCGTTCGCCGCCGACTCTTTCGGGGCGATCGCGACGATGCCCTCGACCGCCTGCGCGCACAGCCGGTCGACGGCCTCCAGCACGGCCGAGCGCTCGAGCGAGCGGACGGTGACGACGCTGACGAAGTACCCGGCGGCGCGGGCGGCGTCCTCGATGCCGTACAACATGGACGCCGGGCCGTAGAGCGTGCTCTCGAAGCCGATCAGGCCGAGGATGCCGGAGCGGCTCGTGGCCAGCGTCCGGGCGGCCAGGTTGCGTCGGTAGTTCAGCGCCCGCATCGCTTCGAGCACCCGCGCCCGCGTCTCGTCCCGGACGCTCGGGTGGTCGTTGAGCACGCGCGAGACGGTCTGGTGGGAGACGCCGGCCAGCCGGGCGACGTCTCGCATGATCGTGGTGCGGGGCCGGCCCGAAGACTGCTCAGAGGGCTTGTCGGGTGCGGACACGGAACCCTTCCCCTCCGGCTGTGATCGCTCACATCGTAGAAGTCGACGGCATTCTTCCCGGGTTCGGGCTGGTCGCTCCGCACGGCAACAGACCGGTAACGCAGTGGATCCGAACCCTTGACGCGTTGAATGAGAACGGTAACACTCTCGGAACACAGGTGCGTGACCCACGCCACACGCGGTCCATGAACTGCTCGTATGCGTGGTTCATCGCCCAGTGGGGCTGAATGAGAGCGTTTACCCCACGAAGTGGACGACCGCTGATGTGAGCGGTCACATGGGGCGTGGTTCGTTCGACTCGGGAGGACGACGTGTTCAGGAGAGTGTCCGCGGCCATCGCGGCTGGATTACTGATCGCCGGGGGGCTGACCGCGTGCGGCGGGGACAGCGGCGGCGGCAACGACGACGGCAAGATCACGATGGGCTTCGCGCAGGTCGGCGCCGAGAGCGGCTGGCGGACCGCGAACACGAAGTCGGTGCAGGAGGCGGCCAAGGCGGCCGGTATCGATCTGAAGTTCTCCGACGCGCAGCAGAAGCAGGAGAACCAGATCAAGGCGATCCGCAGCTACATCGCCCAGAAGGTCGACGTCATCGCGTTCTCGCCGGTGATCGAGTCCGGCTGGGACCAGGTGCTGAAGGAGGCCAAGGACGCCGACATCCCGGTGATCCTCACCGACCGGGCGGTCGACTCCAAGGACACCTCGCTCTACAAGTCGTTCATCGGCTCGGACTTCATCCTCGAGGGCAAGAAGGCCGGCGAGTGGCTGGTCGACGACTCGAAGACGGCCAAGGGGCCGGTCAACGTGATCCAGCTCGAGGGCACCACCGGCTCGGCGCCGGCCAACGACCGCACCAGCGGCTTCGCCGACGCGATCAAGGCCGACCCGAAGATCAAGATCGTCGCGTCCCAGGACGGCGACTTCACCCGGGCCAAGGGCAAAGAGGTCATGGAGGCGCTGCTCAAGGCGCACCCCGAGGCCAACGTCCTGTTCGCCCAGAACGACGACATGGGCCTGGGCGCGATGGAGGCGATCGAGGCGGCCGGCAAGAAGCCGGGCGTCGACATGAAGATCGTCACGATCGACGCGGTGAAGGACGGGATGACCGCGCTGGCCAACGGCCAGTTCAACTACATCGTCGAGTGCAGTCCGCTGCTCGGCCCACAGCTGATGGACCTGGCCAAGCAGGTCGTGGACGGCAAGGAGATCCCGAAGCGCGTCCTCACCAAGGAGACGACGTTCACCCAGGAGCAGGCCAAGACGGCGCTGCCGTCGCGTAAGTACTGAACCACCCCCGGCGGGCCGCTCGATCCGAGCGGCCCGCCGGAGCGATGCGAACGGAGCCGCCCGTGGCCGAGCCCATCCTCGAGATGACCGGGGTCGGGAAGGTCTTCCCCGGCGTCGTCGCCCTCTCCGACGTCGACTTCACGCTCCACCCGGGCGAGGTCCACGCGTTGATGGGGGAGAACGGCGCCGGGAAGTCGACGTTGATCAAGGTCCTCACCGGCGTCTACGACATCGACGCCGGGTCGATCCGGCTCGGCGGCGAGGACGTCCGGTTCACCGGCCCGCTGCAGGCCCAGCGGGCCGGGATCAGCACCGTGTACCAGGAAGTCAACCTCTGCCCGAACCTCTCGGTCGCCGAGAACATCTTCATCGGACGCGAGCCGCGCACGCTCGGCGTCATCCAGTGGCGGCGGATGCGCCGTCGGAGCGCCGAGTTGCTGCAGGCGCTCGACCTCGATCTCGACGTCGGCGCGCTGCTCGGCAGCTATTCGATCGCGATCCAGCAGATGGTGGCGATCGCTCGGGCCGTCGACATCTCGGCCAAGGTCCTGATCCTCGACGAGCCGACGTCCAGCCTGGACGCGTCCGAAGTCGAGCAGTTGTTCCGGGTGATGCGCAGGCTGAAGGGCGAGGGCCTGGCGATCGTCTTCGTCTCGCACTTCCTCGACCAGGTCTACGAGATCGCCGACCGGATGACCGTCCTGCGCAACGGCCGCCGGGTCGGCGAGTACACGGTCGCCGGCCTGCCGCAGTCCGAGCTGGTCAAGGCGATGATCGGCAAGGAGCTGGCGGTCCTCGAGCAGCTCGACGAGCAGGAGAAACCTGCGGTCGAGGAGCGCCGCGAGCCGGTGATCGCAGCGACCGATGTCGGCCGGAAGGGCGCGATCGAGCCGTTCTCGCTGACGATCCACCGCGGCGAGGTCGTCGGGCTGGCCGGGCTGCTCGGCTCCGGACGCACCGAGCTCGCCCGGCTGCTGTTCGGCGCCGACCGGGCCGACGCCGGCACGTTCGCGTTCGAGGGCGCGCCGGTGACGATGCGCGGCCCGCGCACCGCGATGGACCACGGGGTCGCGTTCTCGTCGGAGAACCGGCGCACCGAGGGCGTCGTCGGCGAGCTGAGCGTGCGCGAGAACATCATCCTGGCCCTGCAGGCGTCCCGGGGCTGGTCCCGGCCGATCCCCCGCGGCCGCCAGGACGAGCTGGTCACCCGCTACATCGAGGCGCTCGACATCCGGCCCGCCGACCCCGACGTCGAGGTGCGCAACCTCTCCGGCGGCAACCAGCAGAAGGTGCTGCTGGCCCGCTGGCTGATCACCGAACCACGGCTGCTGATCGTCGACGAGCCCACCCGCGGTATCGACGTCGGCGCGAAGGCCGAGATCCAGCGGCTGCTCGCCCGGCTGTCCGGGGACGGGATGGCCGTGCTGTTCATCAGCGCCGAACTGGAAGAGGTGCTGCGCCTCTCCCACACGATCGCCGTCCTGCGCGACCGGCGACTCGTCGAACAGCTCGAGAACACCGACGACGTGGACGTCGACCGGATCCTGGCCACGATCGCCTCCGGAGTCGAAGAGTGAAACAGCTACCCAAACACCGCCTGTTCTGGCCCGCGGTCGCGCTCGTGCTGCTGCTGGTGAGCAACGTCTTCTTCAGCTCGAGCTTCTTCTCGATCCGGCTGCAGGACGGGCACCTCTACGGATCGCTGATCGACATCCTGCGCGGGAGCACCCCGCTGGTGCTGGTCGCGCTGGGCATGACGATGGTGATCGCCACGGCCGGCATCGACCTCTCGGTGGGGTCGGTGATCGCGATCGTCGGCGCGTTCGCGTGTCTGCAGGTCAGCGATCTCTCCGACCAGAACAGCGTCGGGGGCGTGCTGATCGCGGTGGCGCTGGCGGTCGTGCTCGGGCTGGTCCTCGGCCTGTGGAACGGCGTGCTGGTCGCCGTCGTCGGCATCCAGCCGATCATCGCGACGCTGATCCTGCTCGTCGGCGGCCGGGGCGTGGCCCAGCTGATCACCGACGGCCAGATCATCAACGTCCGCTCCGACCCGTACCGGACGATCGGCGCCGGGTACGCGCTGACGATCCCGGTCGCGGTGATCATCGCGGCCGCGGTCGTCGCGCTGGCCGTCGTGTTCACCCGGCGGACCGCACTCGGCCTGCTGATCGAGTCGGTCGGCAGCAGCCCCACCGCGAGCCGGCTGGCCGGCATCCAGGCCCGCCGGCTGACCGTGATCGTCTACGTGTTCTCCGGGTTCTGCGCCGGGGTCGCCGGGCTGATCTACAGCTCGAACATCTCCAGCGCCGACGGCAACAACGCCGGCAACCTGATCGAGCTCGACGCGATCCTCGCGGTCGTGATCGGCGGCACCGCGCTCACCGGCGGCCGGTTCTCGATCGCCGGCAGCGTGCTCGGCGCGGTGCTGATCCAGACGCTGAACATCACGATCTACACCGCGGGCGTACCGGGGAGGGTCACACTGCTGTTCAAGGCGGTCGTCGTGGTCGCGCTCTGCTTGGCGCAGTCGCCGGCGTTCCGCGCCAAGGTGTTCCGGCAGAAGGCGGCGGTGACGGCATGACCAGCGTGACGACTCCGCCGGCGGTCGAGCGGCCGCGCGTGGCCCGGGCCCGCCGCTACGGCGTCAGCTCCCGGTTCGTCCCGGTGCTGGCGACGCTCGTGCTGTTCTGCGTCATGTACGGGATCGGCATCGCGAACTACAACGGGTTCAGCGACACCCAGATCCTGCTCAACATCTTCATCGACAACGCGCACCTGCTGACCGTCGCGGTCGGGATGACGTTCGTGATCCTCTCCGGCGGGATCGACCTCTCGGTCGGTGCGGTGCTCGCGCTGGGCACGGTCCTGGCCGCCTCGCTGCTGCAGGCCGGCTGGCCGGCCGTCCCGGTGATCGTCGTCGTGCTGGCGTCCGGCGCGCTGATCGGTCTCGCGCAGGGCGCGATCATCCACTTCTTCGAGATCCAGCCGTTCATCGCGACGCTCGCCGGCCTGTTCACCGCCCGCGGGCTGGCCCAACTGATCAGCACGAAGGCGATCCCGATCACCAACGACTTCTGGACGACGGACGCCACCGAGCGGATCCACTTCGCGGGCTTCCGGCTCTCGCCGAGTGCGGTGCTGGCGCTGGTGATCGCGCTGATCGCCGGGCTGGCGCTGGCCTATACCCGGTTCGGGCGCAACGTCTACGCGATCGGCGGCAACCGGCAGTCGGCGGCGCTGATGGGCTTACCGGTGGCCCGCACCCGGGTGCTCGTCTACACGCTGTCCGGGCTGTGCGCCGCGCTGGGTGGCGTCCTCTACAGCTTCGAGACGCCGACCGGGAACAGCCTGACCGGTCAGGGCATGGAGCTGGACGCGATCGCCGCGGTCGTCATCGGCGGCACGCTGCTGACCGGCGGGTCGGGCTTCCTGGCCGGAACCGTGCTCGGCGTGCTGGTGCTGGGCCTGATCCAGACGATGATCACGTTCCAGGGCACGCTCAGCTCGTGGTGGACGCGGATCTTCATCGCCGGTCTGCTGTTCCTGTTCATCGTGCTCCAGCGAGTTGCCACGCGCCGCGAACGCTGACCCTCCTTGCGCCCGCCCCGGGACGGGCGCGCAAGATGTGAACGTTCACAATGCGAAAGAGGTACACCATGGGCGCCCCCGAGATTTGGTTCCTCACCGGTAGTCAGGGCCTCTACGGGCCGGAGACGCTGGACCAGGTCGCCGACCAGTCCCGCCGGATCTCCGACGAGCTCGGAGCGGCCGGCCTGCCCGCGAGCGTCGTGTGGAAGCCGGTGCTCACTGACGCGGGCGCGATCCTCCGGCTCTGCGAGGAGGCCAACGCGAACCCGGACGTGATCGGGCTGGTCGCCTGGATGCACACGTTCTCCCCGGCCAAGATGTGGATCGCCGGCCTCGACGCGCTGCGCAAGCCGCTGCTGCACCTGCACACGCAGGCCAACGTCGCGCTGCCCTGGGCCGAGATCGACATGGACTTCATGAACCTCAACCAGGCCGCGCACGGCGACCGCGAGTTCGGGTTCATCCAGGCCCGGCTCGGCGTCGCCCGCAAGACCGTGGCCGGCCACGTGTCCGACCCGCGGGTCGTCGGCCGCGTGGCCGCCTGGGCCCGCGCCGCCCGCGGCTACGCCGAGATGCGGACGCTGCGCCTGGCCCGCTTCGGCGACAACATGCGTGACGTCGCAGTGACCGAGGGCGACAAGGTCGAGGCCCAGCTCAAGTTCGGGGTCTCGGTGAACACCTACGGCGTGAACGACCTGGTCGAGGTCGTCGACGCGGCTCCCGACGCCGAGGTCGACAAGCTGGTCGGCGACTACGCCGAGCTCTACCGGGTGGCGCCCGAGCTGCTGGACGGCGGCGAGCGGCACGAGTCGCTGCGCTACGCGGCCCGGATCGAGGTCGGCCTGCGCGCGTTCCTCGACGACGGCGGCTTCAAGGCGTTCACCACGAACTTCGAGGACCTCGGCGGCCTGCGCCAGCTGCCCGGCCTGGCCGTCCAGCGGCTGATGGCCGACGGCTACGGCTTCGGCGGCGAGGGCGACTGGAAGACGTCGGTACTGCTGCGCACGCTCAAGGCGATGACGCCCGGCGGCACCTCGTTCATGGAGGACTACACCTACGACCTGACGCCCGGCTCGGAGCGGATCCTCGGCGCCCACATGCTCGAGGTGTGCCCGAGCATCGCCGTCGACACCCCCAGCGTCGAGATCCACCCGCTGAGCATCGGCGGGCGCGAGGACCCGGTCCGACTGGTGTTCGACGCGGCGCCCGGCCCGGCCGTCGTAATCGGCATGGCCGACCTGGGGGAGCGGTTCCGGCTGGTCGCGAACGAGATCGAGGTCGTGGCGCCGAGCGAGCCGCTGCCCAAGCTGCCGGTCGCCCGCGCGGTCTGGAAGCCGGCGCCCGACCTGGCCACGTCGGCCGAGTCGTGGCTCACCGCGGGCGGGCCGCACCACACGGTCCTGTCGTCCGCCGTCGGGGTCGAGGAGCTCACCGATCTGGCCGAGATGGTGGCCACCGAGCTGGTCGTGATCGACGCCGGGACCACCCAGCGGACGCTGGCCAACGAGCTCCGCTGGAACCAGGCGTACTACCGCCTGGCCAGGGGTTTCTAAGAGTCTCCTCAACTTTCGCCCTGGGCGCCCGATGGAGGTTTCAGTCGGGTTGTGCCCAGGGTGGAATTGAGGAGCGGCATGGCGCAGCGCAACGTTCTGGTCCGGTGGCTGGGCGACCGCTCGGTCAAGGCCAAGCTCGTGATCGCCCTCGGCGTGCTCGCGGTCGTCGCGATCGCGGTCGGCGTCCTCGGCCTGATGAAGCTCAGCGAGACGAACAAGGACTCGCAGTATCTCTACAACGAGAACGTCCAGTCGCTGATCGCCCTCGGCCGGGTCCATCAGGAAGAGCTCAAGACCCGGATGCTCGTCAACGGGCACGCCACCTCGCTCGACGTCAAGACGATGGACGTGTGGGAAGGCAAGATCAAGGACAGCGACGCCGAACTGGCCACCTGGGAGCAGAAGTACGAGGACCTGGGGCCGGAGGACACGGCGACCTGGAACGAGTTCAAAACGACGTGGGCGCAGTGGCAGGCCTACCGCGACAGCACGCTGCTGCCGCTGAGCCGGGCCAACAAGAACGCCGAGTTCAACGTCGCGCTGAACGGCACCGCGCAGACCCTGGTCAGCAAGGCCGCGGACGAGCTCGACTCGCTCGAGGCCACCGACTCGAACCTCGCCAAGCAGACCGCCAACCGGGCCGGTGACGCCTACCGCAGCGCCCGCACCTGGGTGATCGTGCTGCTGGTCGTCGGGCTGCTGATCGCCGGCGCGCTGAGCGTCGTCATCACGCAGTTGATCGTGGCGCCGCTACGGCGGGTCTCCTCGACGCTGGAGGCGATGGCCCGCGGGGACCTGACGACGTCGGCCGAGGTGAACTCGAAGGACGAGGTCGGCCAGATGGCCGAATCGCTGGGCCGGGCCCAGCAGAGCGTGCGGGAGGCGATCAGCGCCCTGTCGGTGAGCGCCGACACGCTCGCGTCCAGTGCGGACGAGCTGTCGTCGGTCAGCCAGCAGATCGCGAACACCGCGCAGGACGCGTCCTCGCAGGCCGGCGTCGTCTCCGAGGCCTCCGAGGAGGTCTCCCGGAACGTGCAGACGGTCGCGGCCGGGTCCGAGGAGATGGGGTCGGCGATCCGGGAGATCTCGCAGTCGGCCAACGACGCGGCCGGGGTCGCGTCCAAGGCCGTGGACGCGGCGGCCGCGACGAACGCGACCGTCGCCAAGCTGGGCGAGTCCTCGATCGAGATCGGCAACGTCGTCAAGGTCATCACCTCGATCGCCGAGCAGACGAACCTGCTGGCGCTGAACGCGACGATCGAGGCCGCGCGGGCCGGCGAGGCGGGCAAGGGCTTCGCGGTCGTCGCGAACGAGGTCAAGGACCTCGCGCAGGAGACCGCCAAGGCCACCGAGGACATCTCGAAGCGGGTCGAGGCGATCCAGGCCGACACCGACTCCGCGGTGTCGGCGATCGAGCAGATCTCCGGGATCATCGCCCAGATCAACGACTACCAGATGACGATCGCGTCCGCGGTCGAGGAGCAGACCGCGACGACCAACGAGATGAACCGGAGCATCGCCGAGGCCGCGCAGAGCTCCTCGCAGATCGCCGCGAACATCTCCGGGGTGGCCGACGCGACCTCGCGCACGTCCGGCAACGCCGGTGACGCGCGCCAGGCCGCCGAACGCCTCAACGCGATGTCTTCCGACCTCCGCGCGCTGGTCGGCCGCTTCCGTTACTAGTCTGTGCGGCGTGCCCGAGCCGAAGGTTGTGGAATTACTCGTCCACGGGGTCGGCGGAGCGACGCCGAACGAACAGCTCGACGACCCGTCACCGACCAGAGTGTCCGGTGACGGGACCGTCGGCTTCTACCGCCACAAGTCGCCCCCGCCGGGCGTGACGCCGCCGGACGCGCTGCTGGGGACCGGGGCCGAAGGGCCCAACCCGGAGGCCTCGGGAGACTTCCCGGGCGCGCGCAGCGCCGAGGTGCGGGCGAGCCTGGTGCAGGAGGCCTACTGCTGGGGCGGCATCAACTCGGCCACCAAGAGCCGGGCCGCCTGGATCATCCTGGCCCCGTTCACGCTGATCAACGCGGCCTGCTGGATGCGGTCGGCCGGTCCGTCCGATCGGGCCGGCCGCATCGGCAAGGGCCTGCACGAGGCCGCGTCGCGCCTGCTCGCGTTATCGCTGACCGGCACGTTGCTGCTGGCCGCGGGCGGGGTCGGCGTCGACATGATCGGCTGGCAGTGCGCGTCCCGGCCGGAGTGCGGCAGCCGCTGGTCGGTGCTCGAGTTCCTGTCGCGCCCGGACAGTTGGGCGCACCCGGCCGGACGGCGGCTGGCCCTCACCGCGCTGGTGCCGCTGATCCTGCTCGGCCTGCTCTGGTACCTGGCCCGCCGGAGTTGGGTGGCGTACGAGAGCGTCCGGTTCCGCGTCGACGTCGCCGAGGGGACCTCGGGCCTGTCGGCGCCGGGGTTCTGGGAGGGTGAGTTCCAGGTCGGGCGTCTGCGGACGTTGCACGTCTCCCTGGGGGTGGTGACGGTCGCGTTGCTGCTGACCGTTCCGGCGTTCACTGTGGACGGTCTGGGGGACGCTTCGCCGGGCTGGGGTGCGGTGGTTCTCGCCGCGGTGCTCCTCGTGCTGGTGTTGCTGGTCGTGGCGACGGCGGCCCAGGGGAGCGCGCGGGGCTTCCCTGGGGTGGGTGCGCTGCGGCTGGCGTCGTTCGCGGTGCTGGTCGCATCGGTGGTGTACGTGCTGGCGCCGCACTCGTGGCCCGGCCCGGGGCACCGGCTGCCCGGGTACGGGACGCTGCTGATGCTGTGGGTGGGTGCGCAGCTGGTCCTGATCGGGATTCTGGGGATCGCGGCCGTTCTGACCGGACGGGGGAGCAGCGGGCAGATGCTGCGCGGGTTCGTCGCGCCGGTGTTCGCCGCGTTCGGGATCTTCTCCGGGATCGCGTACTCGGCCGCGCTGCTCACCCGGGTCTCGGACTGGCTCGGCCACGGCCGCGACGGCGCGCTGCTGGCCCGGCCGCCGGCCGTCGTGTCGTGGGCGGCGGTGGCGTTCGGCGTCGAGGTCGTTCTGGTGGTGCTGCTCGCGCTGTACCTGGTGGTGCGGGTGACGTGGCGGGTCGGCCGCGGGTGGCGCGGGGTGCTCGACGAGTACCACGTGACCGCGACCGCGCCCGACACCCCGGGCAGCGGCCCGGTGCCGGAGATCTCCGGGCGGGCCCGTCAGCAGGCCAAGAAGATCGTCCGGATGCGCGCGATCGCCGACCTCACCGAGAGCGCGGGCCGCTACCTCGCGCTGCTGGTCCTGCCGCTGGTGGCGCTGGGCACCTACGGCGTCGTGACGACGCTGACGCACTGGGCCACCCCGCCGACGCCGGCCACCTACTCGGTGCAGTACGTCAACCCGGTGCCGGGCGCGGTGACGCTGCTCTACAACGCCGGGTCGTGGGTGGTCGGGGCGACCGCGATCGGGCTGGTCTGGCTGGTCTCGCAGGCCTACCGGAACGAGGCGCTGCGCAAGGTCGTCGGCGTCCTCTGGGACCTGGGGACGTTCTGGCCGCGGGCCGCCCACCCGCTGGCTCCGCCCTGCTACGGCGAGCGGTGCGTGCCGGAGCTCGTCGCCCGGATCACGTTGCTGACCGAGCAGGGGCACGGCGTCGTGGTGTCCGGGCACTCGCAGGGCAGCGTGCTCGCCGCCGCCACGCTGCTGAAGCTGCCCGCCGCGCGGGCCGGACGGGTCGCGCTGCTGACCCACGGGTCGCCGCTGCAGCGCCTGTACGGGCGGTTCTTTCCCGCGTACTTCCACGCGCAGGAGCTGGAGACGCTGGCCGGGCGGTTACCGCGCTGGCGGAACCTCTGGCGGGAGACCGATCCGATCGGAGGACCGATCGAGGCGGTCGAGCGTCATGGCGCGCTGGCCGACCCGGTGCAGTTCTTCCCGGAGCCGCACGAGGTGGCCTATCCGCCGATCCGCTGGCACCTCGACTATCCGCTGGATCCCGCGTACGGCGACGAGCTGGCCGCAGCCGCCGCTACCGTCCGTCAAGGTAACGTTGAGTGACTATTTTCCCAGGCTGGAGGAGCCCATGGTCTCGCGTCTGAACCCCTACGTGCACTTCCGCGGGCAGGCCCGCGAAGCGCTCGACTTCTACCGGAGCGTCCTCGGCGGTGAGCTGAACGTGATGACGTTCGGCCAGTTCGGCGGCGACGCCGAGATTGCCGACCAGGTCATGCACGGCCAGCTGGAGACGCCGGCCGGCTACACGCTGATGGTCTCGGACCTGCCGCCGGGTATGCCGCTCAACCCGGGTGACAACTTCACGGTCAGCATCAGCGGCGACGACGCCGAGGAGCTACGCGGGTACTTCGCGAAGCTGGCCGAGGGTGGCACCGTACAGACGCCGCTGGAGAAGCAGATGTGGGGCGACGAGTTCGGCGCGGTCACCGACAAGTTCGGCGTTCCCTGGCTGGTGAACATCAGCGCGTCGTAGCGTCGTCGGCATGTGCCGACGTCACCGCCGGCGCGGCGGGGCGTCCACAGTGGCTCGGCGTGCGGAGCGGCGTCGAGCCGGACGAGCCCGCGACGGTGGGAGGCGTCTTCCGCCGGTGGGCGGCCGGCTACGTGCGTCGTCACCTGCGTTCGCGGCCCGGCCCGGGCGCCCGGAGCCCGGTCTCGGTGGTCGTTCCGCTGTTCAACCAGGGCCGGTACGTGCGGCAGGCGATCGAATCGGTGCGTGCGCAGGAGACCGCCGCGGAGATCGTCGTCGTCGACGACCCCGGACGAGCTCCGGACCGGACCACGGGTGCCGGCACACCTCTGGACGACCGGCTACGAGCCGAGTGCGTCGGTGGCGCCGCAGCGGCGAGGTCGGGCGTGATCGGGGCGGAGCCCAGGTCGACGTGTTCTACTCGGGCGTCCGTGTCTTCAGCGATGAAGGGGACCGAAGCGATGACTGCACGCACTCGCCCGCCGTTCCGCGCCGATCACGTCGGGAGCCTGTTGCGGCCTCCGAAGCTGCTCGCCGCCCGCGCCGACTTCGCCGCCGGGCGGATCCCGTCCGAGGAGTTACGGGCGATCGAGGACGACGCGATCCGGACCGTCGTCAGAGAGCAGGAGAACACCGGACTGCGGACGGCGACCGACGGCGAGTTCCGCCGGACGTCGTGGCACATGGACTTCATCTACCGCCTCGGTGGCGTCCACCGCGCCGACGAGCAGCTGACGGTCAAGTTCCGGAACGCGCAGGGCGGCCTCGAGTTCACGTCCGCCGCGCTGCGCGTCGACGGTCCGATCACGCTGCCGTCGCCGATCTTCGCCGACGACTTCCTGTTCCTGAAAGACCAGGTCACGACCGGTACGCCGAAACTGACGATCCCGTCGCCGAGCATGGTGCACTACCGCGGCGGGCGGGCCGCGATCGATCCGTCGGTGTACCCCGACCTCGACCAGTTCTGGACCGACCTGTCCGCGGCCTACGCGGAGCAGGTCCGGGCCATCGCCGACCTCGGCTGCACCTACCTGCAGCTCGACGACACGAGCCTGGCCTACCTGAACGACCCGGCCCAGCGCGAGATGGTCGCGGCCCAGGGCGGTGACCCCGACCACCAGCACGAGCGGTACATCGCCCAGATCAACGCGGCCCTGGCCGGGCGCCCGGACGGGCTGTCGGTGACGACGCACATGTGCCGGGGCAACTTCCGCTCCTCGTGGGCCGCCGAGGGTGGCTACGACTTCGTCGCCGAGGCGCTGTTCACCCAGCTCGACGTCGACGGGTTCTTCCTCGAGTACGACGACGAGCGCTCCGGCGACTTCTCGCCGCTGCGGTTCGTGCCGCCGGGCAAGCAGGTCGTGCTCGGCCTGGTCACGACCAAGAGCGGCGCGCTGGAGAGCAAGGACGACCTGAAGCGCCGGATCGACGAGGCGAGCAAGTTCGTGTCGCTCGACCAGATCTGCCTGTCGCCCCAGTGCGGGTTCTCGTCCACCGTGGAGGGCAACGCGCTCACCGCGGCTGAGCAGTGGGCCAAGCTCCGCCTCATCGTCGAGGTCGCCGAGGAGGTCTGGGGCTAATCGAGCGCGCGGCTCGGACGCTCGTCGTCCGGGCCGCTGCCCCATTGCTCGTCGAGGCGCGCGACCGCGTCGAGCATCGTTTCGGCCGAGCGGCGCAGCGCGTCGCGGGCACCGAACACCAGCCGCCGATCGGCGAGCACGGCGTCCGCGTCGGCGTACCCGAGCTCGCGCAGCGCCTCGACCGTGCGGCGGCGGAAGTCCAGCGGCGCGGTCGGGCCACCCGGCCTCCCGGCCGGACCGAGTGGCCGGCTCGGACGGATCTCGACGACCTGGCAACCGCCGAACGCGTGCCGGTCCCAGGTCAGACCGGTCCCGAGATGGATGACGACCGCGGAGCGGCACCCGGCGTGCGTGGTCAGCGCACCGAGCGGCGTGTTGTCCCAGAGAAAGCCGTCGACGTACGACCGCCCGCGCACGTCCGGCGGGGAAGGACAGCGGAATCGCGGAGCTCGCGAGCGCCGCGTCGGCCGGGACCGGGCCGGTCGCGACGCGCCGGCGTCGAGCCGGCCGCGGACGGCGGCGGCCGCCGGGTCCGTCCACTTCAGCGGGTCGGGCCGAATATTTCCGGGCCGGACACCTCACCGTCGCCTGGTGCCGGCCGGGAGGAGCGGGCCGGGGGTGCCGGCCCGCAGCGAGCCCTCCCAGTTGCCGGCCGTGCTGACCGCGTCGTCGAGCAGGCGGGCGGCCAGGTAGCGGTCCAGGCGGGGGCGGCGGCCGGCCTGCCACCAGTCGGTGACGATCGGCGCGGCCACTGCGGCGGCCAGCGGCGCGCGCAGCCTCGGGACCGCGACGGCCGCCGGGACCAGCAGCGGCCACCACACGCGGCCGACGGCCCGGGCCAGGCCCATCGCGGTCACCGGCAGGCCGGCCGCGACCAGGTGCGCCGCCTCGGTGACCGGCGCCGGGACGACAGGCCTCAGCTGCCGGGCCAGTACCCCCACGCCGATCGCGGCGGCGGCCGTGGCCGCCACTGGCCGCCGGGCGGCCAGCAGGACGACGGTGGCCGCGAGCGCCGGGCTCACCCGGGCGGCCGGCAGCGCACCCGGGTGACGACGTTCGAGCAGCCCGATCGAGCGGGCGTAGAGGCGCCGCCGGGCGACGAACGGGCGGAGCCGCGTCCGGTGCTCGTGGCCGATCGTCACCGACGGGACATAGTGGACGTTCCAGCCCGCGTCGACGAGCCGCCATTCGAAGTCGACGTCCTCGCCGATCGGGAGCTCCTCGTCGAAGCGTCCGCCGATCTCGTGGACGGCCCGCATCCGCACCAGCAGGGTCGCGGTCGGGACGTAGGGCACGATCGCGGCCGGCCGGACCAGGCCCGGCGACGGTCCCATGTCGAGCGGCGAGTGCGCGGCCTCGTACTCGCCGAGCCAGCCCGTCCCCGCGCCGTCGCCGTGGCTCGTCACCCGGGGCGCGACGGCGGCCACCTTCTCGTCGGCGAAGTACGGACGCAGCGCGTGCAGCCAGCCGTCGGGAACGACGACGTCGGAGTCGACCAGGGCGGCGAACGGGGTCTCGACCGCGGCCAGGCCGGTGTTCCGGGCCGCGGACGGGCCGCGGTTGACCGGGTGGCGCACCAGCCGGGCGTCGAACCGCCCGGCTACGCCGGCGATCCCGGCGTCGGCCGGGGAACCGTCGTCGACCACGACGACGGGGGCGCCGGGCGCGGTCCGGCGGACCGCCTCCAGGCAGCGGGCGAGCTCGGCCGGGCGCGCGTAGGTCGGGACGACGACCGTGACGTCGGTGACGCCTTCGGCCGGGTCCCAGACCGGGTGGGCCATCCCGGCGTCGAGCAACCGGCGGGCGAGCTTGCGGTGGGGCGCGGCCGGGCCGACCGGGGTGCCGTCGGCCCACGCGCGGATCAGCGGGACGCCGGCCTCGGCCACCCGCAGCAGACGCCCGGGGGAGCCGCCGAGCAGCGTCCGCCCGTCCCCGCTGATCCGGAGCCCGGAGTCCAGCCTCAGCCGAATCCCACCCGGCGCCAGCCCGCCGCCCCCGGCCACGCCGCCGTCCCTCGCCGCGCCGGAACTCATCGCGCGTCCGGTGACTCGTGGCCGGCGAACCCGCTGGCCAGCTCGCCGATCGCCTCGTCCAGCAGCGAATCCAGGTCGGCGTCGGACCGCGCGAGCCACTCCGTGTACGCGGCCAGCGCACACCCGAGCGCCGCGTGCGCCACCAGCTGGGGGAGCAGGTCCTCGACCGGCCGCCCCACCCGACCCGCGACGAACTCCGCGATCACGTCGCGCCACCCGGCGAACCGCAGCGTCGAGTACGCGATCAGCGTCGGCACCCCCACGATCAGCGCCATCCGCCGTCGGTGCAGCGCGACGTGGTCGGCGTCGACCCGGTTGAACGCGACGACCGCCTCGCGGAGCGCGGCCATCATCGGGACGTCGGCCGGCGTGGCCGCCAGCCGTTCGCGGAGCCGGGCCAGCTCGGCGTCGAAGTCGCCCCAGACCAGGTCGTTCTTCGACGTGTAGTAGCGGAAGAACGTCCGGCGGCTGATGCCCGCGGCCGACGCGATCTCGTCGATCGTCGTTTCGTCGAATCCGCGGGTGGTAAACAGCTCTAGTCCGATTTGTTCTAGTTCGTCGTGGGAAGTCGCCGGTGGCCGGCCCATCCGCGCAGGAGGCGGACCCGGCTGGTTCGTCATCCGCTCTTCCTTTCTGCATCGGGTGTCATTAGTGTTGGTGCTGTTCCTGAGTGACGCTCGCCTTTTGCGGCGACGAGCTCCCCATCAGCGCAAAGGAGCATTCCATGCCTTCCGAGACTCTCGAAGCCACCGCCGTCGAGGAGACCGTCGAGGTCGACCTGGTGGAGGACGACCTGCTGGTCGAGGACGTCTCGATCGACGGGATGTGCGGCGTCTACTGAGCCGAGATCAGTCATGACCGCGGTCCCGGACAGTCCCGCGGTTCTGACGAGCTTCGACCTGGATCGCGCCTGGGACGTCCATCCCCAGGTCGCGGTCCGGCCGGAGCCGTTCGGAGCCCTGCTCTACCACTTCGGCACGCGCCGCCTCTCCTTCCTGAAGGACCCGACCCTGCTCGGGGTGGTCACCACCCTGTCGGATCACCCGTCCGCCCGCGCCGCGCTGGCCGCGAGCGGCGCCGACGTACCGCAGCAGCGGCGGCTGGCGCGTGCACTGGCCACGCTGGCGTCCACCGACATGATTACCGCACGGACGGAGGCGTCCTCGTGACGGCACCCACAGCCACCCGCTTGATCGACCACTTCAAGCTCGGTCTCGACGCCCCCATCTGCCTGACCTGGGAACTCACCTACGCGTGCAACCTGTCCTGCGTCCACTGCCTGTCGAGCTCCGGACGTCGTGACCCGCGCGAGCTGACCACGGCCGAGGCCAAGGCCGTCATCGACGAGCTCGAGCGGATGCAGGTCTTCTACGTGAATATCGGCGGTGGCGAGCCCACCGTCCGGCCCGACTTCTGGGAGCTCGTCGACTACGCGACCGAGCACAAGGTCGGGGTCAAGTTCTCCACCAACGGCGTGAAGATCACGCCCGCGGTCGCCGAACGCCTGGCCGGATCCGACTACGTCGACGTGCAGATCTCGCTCGACGGCGCGACCGCCGAGGTCAACGACCACGTCCGCGGCCCGGGCTCGTACGCCACGGCCATGCGCGCGATGGAGAACCTGTCGAACGCGGGCTTCCGCGGCTTCAAGCTGTCGGTCGTCTGCACCCGGCACAACGTCGGCCAGCTCGACGAGTTCAAGGCGATCGCCGACCGGTACGGCGCCCAGCTGCGGCTCACCCGGTTGCGTCCGTCCGGCCGCGGCGCCGACGTCTGGGACGAGTTGCACCTGCTCCCGCACCAGCAGCGTGAGCTCTACGACTGGCTGGTCGCGCACGGCGAGGACGTGCTGACCGGTGACTCGTTCTTCCACCTCGCCGCCTTCGGCGACGCGCTCCCGGGCCTGAACCTGTGCGGCGCCGGCCGGGTCGTCTGCCTGATCGACCCGGTGGGGGACGTCTACGCCTGCCCGTTCGCGATCCACGAGAACTTCCTCGCCGGGTCGGTGCGTGACGCCGGCGGGTTCACCGGGGTCTGGCGCACGTCGGAGCTGTTCCAGGAGCTCCGGCAGCCGCAGACCGGTGGCGCCTGCCGGTCCTGCCAGCACTACGACTCCTGCCAGGGCGGGTGCATGGCGGCCAAGTTCTTCACCGGGCTGCCGCTGGACGGGCCCGACCCGGAGTGCGTGCAGGGCTACGGGGAGAACGCGCTGGCCGGCGTGGTGGCCGGGTCCGCCCCGAAGCCGTCGCTCGACCACTCGCACCGCACCGAGCGGAAGTCGCGTCCGGTGGCGCTCACGCTGACGACCAGACCACCCGACAAGGCCTGCGACGAGAACCCGCTGTCCGGGTTCACCGTGCTGCCGAGCTCCGGATGCGCCTCCGGCGCCTGCGGCTGCTGACCTCAGCACGATGCTCCTCACGGAGCCGGTCGGAGTCGCCGGTGTCTTAGCCCCGTCCCGGGTCGTGTTCGGTCCGCACGAGACCAACCTGGCCCGCGGACGGGCGCTGGGCGACCGGGCCCGCGCGTACTACGCCGAGCGGGCCGCCGGGGGCACCGGCGTGCTGGTCACCGAGGTCGCGTCGGTGACCCCGGACGACTGGCCGTACGAACGGGCGCCGCTGGCGTCCGAGTGCGCCGAGGGCTGGGCGGCCATCGCCGCCGCCTGCCGGCCCTACGGCACGCTGGTGCTGGCCGGACTCGGGCACGCCGGCCTGCAGGGCTCCAGCGCGTACTCGCAGGACGTGCTCCGGGCCCCGTCGCCGGTCGCCGACGTCGTGACCCGCGAGCAGCCGGCCGCCATGGAGCAGCCCGACATCGACGCGGTCGTCGCCGGGTTCGGCGCGGCCGCCGCGCTCGCCGCCGAGGCCGGGCTGGCCGGCGTCGAGCTCAACGCCGGGCCGCACTCGCTGCTGCGTCAGTTCCTCTCCGGCCTGACCAACCTCCGGTCCGACGCCTACGGCACGGACCGGTCCCGCTTCCTGCGGGACGTGATCGCCTCGGTCCGGGCCGCCGCCGGCCCGGATCGGGTGCTCGCTCTGCGCCTGTCCGGAGACGAGGACGCCCCCTGGGCGGGCCTCACCCCGGCGGACGCGTACCGGCTGGTGGACGAGCTGGCCGGAACCATCGACCTGCTGACCGTGGTGCGGGCCGGGCACTACTCGTCGTCGCGCTACCGCCCGACGGCCCGTACCGAACCCGGCTTCAACCGGGAGCTGTGCCGGTCGGTGCGGGCGGTGGCGGCCGGGCGGGTGCCGGTCGTGCTCCAGGGCAGCGTCGTGGACGCCGGAATGGCCCAGGACGCGCTGGACGACGGGACCGCGGACCTGGTCGAGATGACCAGGGCCCAGATCGCCGAGCCCCGGCTGGTGGCGCTGGTCCGGGCCGGGGCGCCGAACCGCGCTCGGCCGTGTCTGCTGTGCAATCAGGCCTGCCAGGTCCGTGACGTCCGGAATCCGCTGGTCAGCTGTGTCGTCGAGCCCCGAGCCGGTCACGAGCTGGACGACGATCCGCCGGCCAGCCGGCCAGGGCCCGGCGATTCGCCCGAGGTGCTGGTCGTCGGCGGCGGCCCGGCCGGGCTGGAGGCCGCTCGGACCCTCGCGCTCCTCGGTCGTCGTGTCCACGTCGCCGAGCGCTCCGCGGTGCTCGGCGGGGCGTTGCGCACGGCCGCGGCCGGGCCGGGGCGGGAGCGGCTCGCGCTGCTGGTCGACTGGCTCGCCGAGGAATGCCGGCGGCTGGGCGTCCGCATGAGCACGGAACGGACCGTCACCCCGGCCGACGTGCACGGGACCGTGATCCTCGCGACAGGGTCGCGGCCTGCGAACGCGGCCGGAACGGTCGACGTACTGGACGTGCTGAGCGGGGCAGCGGAGCTGCCATCAGGAGCGGTCGTCCTGGACGACCCGGTGGGCGGGCCGGTCGCGGTCGCGCTGGCCGAGCAGCTGGCGTCGGCCGGGCGGACCGTGCACGTCGTCACGCCCGACCCGGTGCTGGGCGCCCGCACCCCCGAGCTCGCCGACGCGAACTTCCGGCTCGAAGCGCTGGGTGTCCACCGTGCGCTGCGCAGTCGCGTCGCGGCGATCCGGCCCGGCGAGGCCGAGCTCGAGCACGTCTGGACCGGCGAGCGGCGCACGGTCGCCTGCGCCGCGGTCGTCGACTGCGGCCACCGCCGGCCCGACGAGACGTTCGCCGAGGTCGACGCGGTGAGAGCGGGCGATTGCGTCGCCCCGCGGACGGTGTTGGAAGCCGTGCTGGAGGGCCGCCGAGCGGCGTTCGCGATCGTCGCGCCACCATCCCGGGCGAGCGACAGCTCGCCTCAGTTACCCGCGGGGCATCGATCCCGCGTCGCCGCACTGCCCGTGTGACAACGATTACCCGGCAGTGCATCACCCACCGAGGTAAGACAGAGATAGAGGAGGCGCGCGATGGGGCGTGTCGAAGGAAAAGTCGCATTCATCACCGGTGCCGCTCGCGGCCAGGGTCGTAGCCACGCGTTACGGCTGGCCGAGGAGGGCGCCGACATCATCGCCGTCGACCTGTGCGGCCCCGTCCGCGGTGTGCCGTACGCGGCCTCGACGCCGGACGACCTGGCCGAGACCGTCAAGCTCGTCGAGGCGCTCGACCGCCGGATCATCGCGACCCAGGTCGACACCCGCGACCGCGACGCGCTGAAGGCCGCGATCGACGACGGCGTGGCCGAGCTGGGCAAACTGGACATCGTCGTGGCCAACGCCGGTATCTGCATCATCGGCGGCTGGGACCAGATCACGCCCGAGGTCTGGCAGGACACGCTCGACGTGAACCTGACCGGCACCTGGAACACCGTCCAGCTGGCCGCGCCGCACCTCGTCGCCAACGGCGGCGGGTCGATCATCATGACCAGCTCGGCGGCCGGTCTCAAGGGCCTGCCGTTCCTGACGCCGTACGTGGCCAGCAAGTTCGCGGTCACCGGCCTGGGCAAGGCGTTCGCGCACGAGCTGGCCGAGCACAACATCCGGGTCAACACGCTGCACCCCACCGGCGTCGACACCCCGATGGGCAGCTCGGAGGGCACCTCGGCGTTCGGCGATCTGCTCGCCGCGCACCCGAAGCTCGGCGGGATGCTGGCCAACAGCCTGCCCGTCGAGGTCACCGACCCGCGCGACCAGAGCAACGCCGTGTTGTTCCTGGCCTCGGACGAGTCCCGGTACGTCACCGCGCTGTCGATGACCGTGGACGCGGGTAACACGCAGTACTGATCCACAGGGGAGGAACCGTCATGGGACGGGTAGAAGGCAAGGTCGCATTCATCACCGGCGCCGCCCGCGGCCAGGGTCGTAGCCACGCGTTACGGCTGGCCGAGGAGGGCGCCGACATCATCGCGATCGACGTCGCCGAAGACATCCCCAGCGTCACCCGGTTCTACCCGGGCGCCACCGAGGCCGATCTTCAGGAGACCGTGAAGCAGGTCGAGGCGCTCGACCGGCGCATCATCGCCAGCAAGGTCGACGTCCGCGACTACGACGCGTTGAAGGGCGCGCTCGACGCCGGAGTCGCCGAGCTCGGCCACGTCGACATCGTCAGTGCGAACGCCGGCATCTTCCTGCACAGCGACAAGACCCACGAGGTCAGCGAGAGCGACTGGGACGACGTCCTGGACATCAACCTCAAAGGTGTCTGGCACACGGTGAAGGCCGCGATCCCGCACCTGATCGCGCAGGGCACGGGTGGCTCGATCATCCTGACCAGCTCGACCGCGGGCATCAAGGGCACGCCGAACGTGGCTCCCTACACCGCGAGCAAGCACGGCGTCGTCGGGCTGATGAAGACGCTCGCGCTGGAGCTGGCCGAGTACAACATCCGCGTGAACAGCGTCCACCCGACCGGGGTGGCGACGAACATGATCCTGAACGAGACCACGTTCAAGCTGTTCCTGCCGGACGTCGAGCACCCGACGGCCGAGCAGGCCGCGCCGGTGTTCCAGAGCACGAACGCGCTGCCGGTGCCGTGGGTCGAGCCGGTCGACATCAGCAACGCGCTGCTGTTCCTGGCTTCGGACGAGGCCCGGTACGTCACCGGTCTCGAGATGAAGATCGACGCGGGTTACACCACCAAATGAATGCTGGCCGGCCCTCCGGGGCCGGCCACCCTCATAGGAGCATGAATGACCATGACTACCGCCCCCGACGTGGTCGCTGCCCGGGGCCGCGTGGGTGCCCGCCTGGTCGGGCGGGAGCGCGAGCTCGACCTCGTGCTGGCCGCCGTCGCGGCCGGCCGGGACATCGTTTTGGAAGGCCCGCCCGGGACGAGCAAGACCACGATGCTCACCGCGATCACCGCCGAGTGGGGCATCCCGCTGCTGTTCGTCGAGGGCAACGCCGACCTGACCCCGGCCAAGCTGGTCGGCCACCACAACCCCGCGCGCGTGCTCAAAGAGGACTACAGCGAGGACAACTTCGTCCCCGGGCCGCTGTCCGAGGCGATGCGCCAGGGCGGCTTCCTCTACATCGAGGAGTTCAACCGGGCTCCCGACGACACGCTGAACACGCTGCTCACCGCGATGGCCGACCGCCGGCTGTCGATTCCCCGGGTGGGCACGATCGAGGCGCTGCCGACGTTCCGGATCATCGCGTCGATGAACCCCTACGACAACGTGGGCACGACCCGGCTGTCGTCGAGCGTCCACGACCGGCTGTGCCGGCTGGCGGTCGACTACCAGTCCTCCTCCGCGGAAGAGGGGATCGTCGCGCTGCGGACCGGGCTTCCGGCCGGCAGCGACCTGGTGCGCGACGCGGTCGCGGTCACCCGGGCCACCCGCGAGCACCCCGACGTGCGTCAGGGCTCCAGCGTCCGCGGGGCGATCGACCTCGCGCTCGTCGCGGTGCAGCTCGGCGCGCTGCGCGGCCTGTCCGTCTCCTCGGACGTCTCGCGTGCGTCGACCGACCCGTACGCTCAATTGGTTCTGGACGCCATGCTGGTCGCGTTGTCGGGCCGCATCCATCTGGACGAGGCCGCCGACACGACGCCGGAGCGCGTGCTCACCGAGATCTGGGAGGACCGGTTCATCCTGCAGCCGTCCGCGGCCCAGCCGGGTTGAAGAGCGGTCGAGGCCGACTCGCCGGTGCAACGCCGGTCCGACCGGGCCGGGCGGGGCAAGCCGCTGAAGCGGAAGCCCAAACAGCTCGACGAGGAGCCGACCGAGTTCCGGCCCTCGCGGTCCTCGTCGGGTCAGGGGCGGGTGCTGACCGGGCGCGGTAAGCGGGATCGGAAGGGACCGCAGCTGCCGGGTTCGATGGCTCCGGGGCAGACCGACGAGGAGGCCTCGCTGGTCGCGCTGGATCCGTCGGAGAACGGCGTCGATCTGGCCGTGCGGGCCCGGGCCCGGGAGATCGCGGCCCGGCTGTCGCTGCGGCGTCCGCGTCGGGATCGTCGTCTGCACCGGGGGGTCGGCGACCTGGCGTCGCTGCCGTACCGGGACGGATCGGCCGACCTGGACCTCGACCGGACCCTCGACGCGCTGATCGGGAACCCGGACGAGGTCGACGACGAGTCGGGTATCGACCGGCGGATCATCGTGCGCGAGCGGGTGCAGACGCGGCGGTCGGTGGTGCTCGTCGTGGACGTGTCCGGGTCGATGAAGGGTGAGCGGATCCGGACCGCGGCGGCGACCGTCGGCGCGGTCGCGGGCGAACTCGCCGACGACGACCTCGCGGTGATCGCGTTCTGGTCGGACGCGGCCGTGCTGTTGCCGCTCGGACGGCCCGCCCGGCCCTCGGACCTGCTGGACCTGCTGCTGTCGGTGCCGGCCCGGGGCCTGACCAACGTCGGGTTCCCGTTGCAGTTGGCGGCGCGGGAGCTGGCCCGGGTGCCGGCCCGGGACGCGCGGGTGCTGCTGCTGTCGGACTGCGTGCACAACGCGGGGCCGGATCCGCGGGTGTTCGCGGCCCGGTTGCCGCGGCTGGACGTGCTGCTCGACGTCGGGACGCCGCCGGGCGAGCACGACCTGGATCTGGGCCGGGACCTGGCCCGGGCCGGGCGCGGGCTGGTGCGTCCCCTGTACTCGCACCGAGACGTGGCGCCTGCTCTGACGTCGATATTCGCTTCTTGAGAGGGGTTCGCATGCCGATCATCGTCGCTACGGTTCTGCCCAAGCCGGAGGACCGCGCAGCGGTCAGGGAGGCGTTGCTGGCGGCCGCGCCGGCCGTGCACCAGGAGAAGGGGTGTCACCTCTACGCGATGCACGAGAACGACGAGAAGTTCGTCGTGATCGAGAGCTGGGAGTCGCTGGAGGACATGGGCGTGCACGCGGCCGGTCCGGCGTTCACCGCGATGTCGGCCGCGCTGGAGGGGAAGCTGACCGCGCCGCTGGACGTCGTGGTGCTGTCCGCGCTGCCGGCCGGTGACCCGGCCAAGGGCGCCTTGCCGGCGTGAGCCTGCTGTACTCCCCGTTGCGGTTGGGTCGGCTGACCCTCCGTAACCGGGTGGTGTTCTCCGCCCACCTGACGTCGTTCGCGGACGACGGGCTGGTGACGGATCAGCACGTGGAGTACTACGCGGCCCGGGCTCGCGGGGGCACCGGGCTGATCATCACCGAGGAGCACACCGTGCACCCCTCGGACCGGCCCTACGAGAAGATGATCCGGGGCTATTCGCCGGAGGTGCTGCCGGGGTACCGCCGGCTGACCGCGGCCGTGCACGGCGCCGGGGCGGCCGTGCTCGCGCAGCTCAATCACAACGGCGGGCAGTCGTCGGGGATGTACACGCGGCAGCCGGTGCCGGCCCCGTCGGCGGTGGCCGACCCGATGTTCCGGGAGGTGCCCCAGGCGCTTCCGAGAATCTCGATCGATGCCCTGGTGCGGGCCTACGCGGCTACCGCGGCCCGGTGCATCGAGGGCGGGTTCGACGGGGTCGAACTGCAGGCTTCGCACTCGTCGCTGATCCGGCAGTTCCTCTCCGGGGCGACGAACCGGCGGACGGACCTCTACGCGGACCGCAACCGCTTCCTGCTCGAGGTGATCGCGGCCGTGCGGGCGGCGATCGGCGACGCGGTACTCGGGGTGCGCCTGGGCGGCGACGAGATGATCGCGGCCGGCATCACGCTGGACTCCGCGGTGGCGACGGCGCGGGTGGTGGAGGCCACCGGGGCGGTGGACTACCTGAACACGTCGATCGGGGTCGCGACCGAGACGCTGTTCCTGATCCAGGCCAGCATGCGGGTGCCGGCCCGGTATGCGCTGCACATTCCGGCGGCTCTGCGGGCGGCGGTGTCGCTGCCGGTCGTCGGAGTGGGGCGGTTCAAGGATCGGACGCAGGCGTCGAAGGCGCTGGAGTCCGGGATCGCCGACCTGATCGGCGTGGTGCGGGGGCAGATCGCGGACCCGGACTGGGCGTCCGGCGGGTCGCGGACGTGCCTGTCGTGCAACCAGGAGTGCGTCGGCCGGGTGGGGTTCAACCGGTGGATCGGCTGCGTGGTCAATCCGTCGGCCGGGCGGGAGTCCGTCGTGGTGGCTCCGCCGCGGCGGCGGTCGCGGGTCGTGGTGGTCGGTGGCGGACCCGGGGGTCTGCAGGCCGCGCTGACCGCGGCCTCGCGGGGCCACGCGGTCACGCTGTACGAGCGGTCGTCGCAGCTCGGCGGGGCGGTCCCGCTGGCCGCCCGGGTCCCCAGCCGGGCCGAGTTCGGGGAGCTGACCCGCTCGTTGGTGGCCGCGGTCGCCCGGGCCGGGGTCTCGGTGCGGACCGGGTTCGCGCTCGACGCGGCCGCGGTGACGGCCGATGCTCCCGATGCGGTCGTGCTCGCGACCGGCGCGCGGCCGGTGCGGCCCTCCTGGGCCACCTCTCCCCGCGTGGTGGACGTGACCGACGTGCTGTCGGGGCGGGTCGCGCCGTGGGGCCGGGTGCTGGTCTACGACGAGCTGGGGTTCCATCAGGCGACGTCGGTCGCCGAGCTGCTCGCGTCGCGCGGGTGCGCGGTGGAGATCGCGACGCCGGGGATGATCGTCGGGCAGGACCTGGGGACGACCCTGGACCTGGAGCTGTGGACCCGGGCCGCGGCCGATCTCGGGATCGTGGGCACGCCGGACGTGACGGTCGCGGCCATGGACGGGGACGTGGTGACGCTGGCCCACCATCCGACCGGGACGGTGCGGGAGCGGACCGTGGACTGGGTCGTGTCGGTGGTGCAGCCGGCGCCGGAGGATTCGCTCTGGCGTGCGTTGCGCGGGGCACCGTTCGCGGTGCACCGGGTCGGGGACTGTCTGGCGCCGCGGCGGGCGGATGCGGCGGTCCGGGAGGGCGAGCGGGTCGGGGCGGCGCTGTGAGCCGGGTCGTGGTGATCGGGGGTGGGGTTGGTCTGGGGGCGGTGAGTGCGGTCGTGGATGTGGCCGGGTGGCTCGGGGCTTCGGTCGGGGTGACTCGGGCGGCTCTGGACGCGGGGTGGTTCGACGCGTCGTTCCTGGTGGGGGTGTCGGGGCGGACGATCGCGCCGGTGCTGTACGTGGGGTTCGGGGTTTCGGGGGCGGGGTTTCACGAGATCGGGGCGCCGGTGCACGTGGTGGCGGTGAACACGGATGTCGGGGCGCCGTTGATGGCTCGGGCCGATCTGGCGCTGAACACCGATGCGGGGGCGTTGTTGGGGGAGCTGCAGGGGCGCGAGTTCGTTCCGGCGGCTACGCGTCCGCCTGAGGTTGTTGTGGAGGCGCGGGCGGAATCGCCTGGGGTGCCGGGTGGGACGGCGTTCGAGCGGCTGAGGGCGTTGACCGGGGCCCCGGTACGGGGCCGGCCGACGCGGGCGGATGGGCCGGCTCGGGCCGGTGGGGCGCTGGACGTGGGCGGGGTGCTGGACGTGGGCGGGGGGCTGGACGTGGGCGGGGTGCTGGACGTGGGCGGGGGGCTGGACCTGGGCGGGGGGCTTCGGGCGGGGGAGGCGGCCGACCGGCTGGTCGGCTTTCTTCGGCGGCACCACTACCTGGGAGACTCGACAGGATGAGCGAATTGGCCGACCGGACCTGGCCGGAGATCTCCGGCGACGACGTGCTCGCGATCCCGGTCGGGTCGACCGAGCAGCACGGCCCGCACCTCCCGTTTTCGACCGACACCGACGTCGCAGTAGCGCTCGCCCGGGCGTTGGCCGAGCAGCGCCCCGACGTGCTGGTCGCCCCAGCGATGCCGTACGGCTCGTCGGGCGAGCACCAGGCGTTCGCGGGAACGCTCTCGATCGGGCCGTCGGCGATCGAGACCGTGCTGGTCGAGCTGGGCCGGTCGGCGACCGAGACGTTCGGACGGATCCTGTTCGTGTCCGGCCACGGCGGAAACGCGATCCCGGTCAACCGCGCGGTGCGACGGCTCCGCAGCGAGGGCCGCGACGCGCTCGCCTGGGCCCCGCGCTGGAAGGGCGACGCCCACGCCGGCCGCACCGAGACGTCGGTGCAGCTGTGGCTCGACGATTCCCGGGTGAGTCTGCAGCGCGCCGAGCCGGGCAACACCGCGCCGCTGGCCGAGCTGCTCCCGACGATGCGCCAGGCCGGTCTCCGCCCGGTGACCCCCAACGGAATCCTCGGCGACCCCACCGGAGCCACCGCCGAGGAGGGAGCCCAACTACTGGCCGAAGCCGCGGCCGATCTGGCCACCACCGTGGCCCGCTGGCTGGACTCTTGACCCTTAGAACCGGGAAATCGGGGTATCGCTCTCGCGTCCTGATGACGAATAGGGTGAAGGGGCAGCAATGGCTACAGGTGTTGCGTCGGTTTGGGTTCCCGTGGACGACATGGACCGGGCCGTCACCTTCTACCGCGACGTGCTCGGTCTCAAGCTCACCGACGAGCAGCCGCAGTGGAGCGAACTGGACGCCGGCGGCCTGATGATCGGCCTCAACGCGCGCGAGGGGGCCAGCCAGCACGCCGACGGCGGCGCGGTGATCAGCTTCCGCCCGGACGACGACATCGAATCCGAGGTGGACCGCCTGCGAGCCGCCGGAGTCAACTTCACCGGCGAGATCAGTGACCACGAGTGGGGCCGGATCGTCCCGTTCAAGGATTCGGAAGGCAACGACCTACAGCTCTACGCCCCGCCGAAGAACTGATCTCGCGGAACCGTTGCACGCTTCGGTGCGCTCAACGCCACCGAAGCGTGTGCGGTCTCGCCGACGGCGCTATCGGAGCCTGCCCGGATGCGCATCCTCGATTCGATCGACCTTCAGATAGCGCAGCAGACGTCGCTGATCGTCGTCCTCGAGCCCGGCGAATGCCGCATAGGCGACGCTGCGAGGATGAGGTGCTTCAGCTGACAGCAACGAAATAATTGCTGCCCAGGCGAGGGATACCAGGTGGAAGAGACGATCGTTCTGTAGTAGTGACAGTTGGGTGAGCGCGCCCAGGCGGTCCGCCGCGTCCGTGTCGCTCCTGGCGCGGTCGCCTAGTTCGAAGACCGCGCGGGCGCGGTAGAAGTGTCCGGACCGGACTGCCTCCTCCAACTCCGCGTTGCTCAACTCGTGGACCGGCAGCACCGGCGCGTCGAAGGTCATCCCTCTGCCTTCCGAACGAGGGTGTCGTACACGTCGCGTTTCTCCTGCTCCAGGATCTCGACGGATCTATGGTCGCCGATCGACCTCGCGTATTTGATTTCGACGTCAAAGGCTCGTGCCTCAGCGGTGTAGGTGGTCGCCGGATCGGAGAACCATCCCCGGTAACCGATCCATCCGGCCTCATGATCGTCCCGAAGATGCCTCATCTCGTGTAGTAGGGCGCCGTAGGACGATTCCGGATCCAGAATGAGTTGGCCGCGGTCTCCCGGGCTCAGGCCCGGGGCGTATGCCATTTGACCTTGTTCTTCGAGAACCTCAACGCCAAGCCGCTTGGCTTCCGCGATCTCCGCCGCATATTCCGCCGGATGAGTTTCTCGTGCTGATCCTCGCTCGCGTAGCGGGTCCTTGTCCGAATGGCGCAGGAGACCACGCCCGGGTGCTCTTCGCGACTGGGGTCGGGTCGGAGGCGGATCTGGGACATGCACTCGGCGCAAGACGTTGCGTAGGGAGCCGATCAGATCTTCTAGGCGGCGGATCATCGGGGCCAGGCGGCGGAGGCTGGTTAGTAGGGCGTGTAAGAGGCTGGTGATACGGGCTATCCACTTCGAGGCCAGGGTCGTGACCTGGGTGATCACCCATGGGGTGGCCAGGCCTAGGGTGAGGCCCTCTTCGGCCAGCCACTCCCAGAGACGCACCGCTAAGACCGAGACGAACTCGGCGATCAGGTCTCGGACGAACGTGCGGACTGCGGCTACCAGGAGCCCGGCGCCCGTCGTGATCTCGGCCAAGGCGGTGGCGGCGGAGCTGAGTGCGTGGAGGGCGTCGCCGTGGTGTCGTGCGGTGTGGCGGTAGGCGTCGGAGGCTGGGCCGGTCCAGGTGTAGACGTCGGCGCTGACGGCCAGGTCCAGGGCTCCTCGCTCGGCCGACGCCCGGGCGGCTACGTTGCGCCAGGTACCGGCGTAGGCGGTGATCTGGTCCGGGTCGCCGGCCAGGGCGTCGAGGGCGTCCGAGAGTGGCTTGAGGTGTTCGATCAGCCAGCCGACTCCCCAGGCCACCAGCTGGCCGAGCGGATCCGTGACGAAGACCAGGGCGTCGAGCGACGTGGCTACTCCGCCGATCGTGGTGTCTATCCAGCTGCCGGTGCGGAAGCCGGTGACGAGTTGGTCGATGTCCTCGGCGATCGGGACGCCGCTGAAGGATCTGGTGGTGTCCTTGCGGGCGACGATCAGGTCGTTGTCAGCCATCGGGCATCAGGTCCGCCGAGCTCTGGTCGGCGACTTGGTAGCCGTCGGCCGCGTTGCGGAGGTCGTCGGCGGTGCGCGAGAGGGCGTCGGCCGCGTCTCGGAAGGCATCGACGGCGCCGTGTTGTAGCGGGTCGAAGAGGGTGGGGAGCTCGGCGCAGAGGATGCCGTAGGCGGCTCGGCCCAGCTCTACGGTGAGTGCGGCTCGGCGGGCGCCATCGACGCCGTGCGCTACGTCGTCGATGCTGCGGGCGTGGCGCACGACGTCTGCGGGGCTTACCCCGAACGCATCCTCGCCGTCACCGGGCACGCCCACCACCCGGCCACCGCCCGCCGTCGCCCGGCCGGAACGCAGCCCCTTCGTCCGGGGACGGGAAACGGGCCTGGTAGCTGCGGACGATCGTGCGGGCCGTCTCGGAGTCCGGGCCGACCGTTCTGGCGGCTATCTCGGCGACTCGGCCGGCGAGTTCTGCCTGGGCTCGGCGCATCGTCGTCAGGATGTCGGCGGCCAGGCGGTCGACCGGCCAGCCTCGGACGGCGTCGGTCAGCCGTAAGTCGGTGACCGCGCCGGAGGCCGTCACCGTCACCACGACACCCGCGGACCGCGCCGAGACCGAGAGCCCGGCCACCTCCTCGGCCATCTGCATCGTGCGCTCCGCGCGCTCTGACGCCGCTGCTGACCAGTTACGGACCCAGTCCTCACCGAGACCGAATTCCATTGCGCACCCCCGTTTCGGTGATGGGTTGCACGCGTCGAGTGACGAAAGAGTTCAACGATTTGATCGCCGATGCGGTGACGTGCTGTTCGCGGTGGCCGGGGAGCCTGTTGGGTGCTGCTCCAGTCAGCGATCGGGTTGTTGTCAGCCGGTGGGGCCGGATCGACTGGTTGGCCGTGTGCGGCCGGCGGACCAAAACGCCCCGAGACCCTGATCGGCCTCGGCCTCGGCCCTGTCACCGTCACCGTCACCGCGCCCGGCATCGCCGATGCACTCGCCTCCGCGACGGGCTGGCCTCCGTGACGGGCTGGCCTCCGCGACTCGGCTGGCCTCCGCGGCGCGTTCAACCGCCGCGGCGCGCTGACCTGCGCCCTCGCGCCGAGGCGACGGATTGCGGAGCTTGCGGTGCTGCACCGTGCTCGGCATCGCCGATGCCTTCGCTCCCGCGACGGGCTGGCTTCCGTGATGCGCTCGACCTCCGTGACGCGCTCGACGTGCGTGACGCGTTGAGCTGTGCGCGCTCGCTCCGCTCGTGGGAAGGCGACGGAGCACGCTCTGCTGCGCACTGCGTTCGCCGACGGCTCGAGCCCAGGCCGCGGCCGTCATCGGCCCGTGGTGCTGACCTCCCCGGACACCGCGACCCGCCAGGTCGCGATCCGGCCCGCGGCCGACGACGCGACGCAGGTCAGCGACCGCTATCGATGAGGGGTGCTGGCGCGCCGGCCCCCGACGGGACGACGCCCGCGTCACAGCTGGCGGCCCGTCGACGGGTCCGGCCGCGGGAGTTGGCCGACCGACGCCGCTCGGAAAGCCAATCAGCGCAACGATCGCCCATCCGACAGATGCGTGCGGATCCGGGCGTACGGGGCACACTGGGGCCCATGAGGTTGATCAATGCAACCGTGCGCCTCGGTGCAGCCGGTCTCGTGCTCCTCGCCGCGGCTGCCTGCGGCAGCTCCAGCGACAACTCGGCCACGGCGTCCACCCCGAGCCAACCGCCCCCCACGACCACCCCCGCAAAAACCGAGCCTCCCGCAAAAACCGAGCCCCCCGCAACAACCGAGCCCTCCGCCGGCAACGGCTGCTCGCCCAACGACACCAAAATCCCCGCCAACGCCAAAACCGCCACCACCGCCGACCTGGACCTCGACGGCGCCCCCGACACCCTCTGGCTCGCCGACGTCTCCGGAAAGCGGACCCTCGGCGTCAAGACCGCCACCGGCGCCACGTTCTCGACCACGTTCACCAGCGCCGCACCGCAGGCCGCCACCGCGATCGGGCAGAAGCTCGCCCCGGCCGGCCCGGCGATCGTGCTGCTGAACACCGGCCGGTCCGTCTCCCTCTACGACGTCGTCGACTGCCGGCTGGTCCCGACGACGAACGCCCAGGGCAACCCCTACACGTTCGACCTCGGGTTCACCGGCTACGGCACCGGCGTGGGCTGCGTCCGCAACGACACCGGCTTCACCCTCGTCGGACGGCTGTCGACGCCGGCGAAGTCCGGCGGCGGGCACCAGGTCACGCAGACGGAGATCGTGCTCCGGGACTTCGGCCGTCAGGCCCGCAACGGAACCACGACGACCCTGGCCGCGCACGCCGCGGACGACAGCGACGTCGAGAAGCAGGCACACGAGGTGACCTGCGGCCCAGGCACACCGGTCAGCGAACCCCAGAGCTGAGAACCCCCACCCGGGGCACCAACCGGGGGTGGTACTGGCCGAAGCCGGAAACAACGACAGTCGAGGGCATGACGCCCACCACGGCCCTCGACATCGCGCTCGGCCTCGCGCTCCTCGCGTACATCGTCTCCCGGCAGCTCCGCTGGATCCCGGTCGACACCTCGAAGATGTGGCGGATGCCGCTGATCCTTGGCATCGCCGGCCTGTTCCAGCTGGCCGGCCACCGGACCGCCGTCACGACGGCCGACGTCACGATCCTCGTCCTGTCCGCGATCCTCGCGGTCGCCTCCGGCGTCGCGATGGGGACGACGGCCCGCTTCCGGCCGATCACCACGATCCCGGCCAGGCCGTCCCGCGACGGCACGATGCCGACGGTCGAGAGCCGGGTCGGCTGGGTCGGCGTCGGGCTCTGGTTCGGGCTGATCGGTTCCCGGATCGCCCTGGACCTCGTCGGGACCCACTTCGGGGCCACGTTCGCCACGTCGGTCGGCGTGATCCTGCTGATCGTCGCGGTGAACCGGGCCGTCCGCACGCTGGTCTTCTCGGCGCGGCTCGACCACCACATCGCGGGTGGCGTGAGAATGGGCGCGTGATCCCCGCTCGGCGCCGGTCCCTCTCGATCGCGCTCAACCTCATCGGGGCCGCATTCATCTCCTACGACCTGATCGACCGGGCCCTGCGCGACGATCCGCCCTGGATCGCCGCGCCGGCCTGGTTGGCGATCGCCTGCTGGGTGACGGTCACGTTCCTGCCCGAGCACTTCGCCCGCCGCCGGCTCGGGCTCTACGTCGTGATGATCGTCACCGGCTCGTTCGTCGCCTGCGCCACCAACGTCCTGGGGTTCGTCCCGGCGGTCGCCGGGCTGATCCCGTTCATCGGCCAGGTCGGCCGCTCCTGGCGCGCGATCGGCGTCGCCGTCGCCGGGTCCGCCGCGTTGCTCTCGCTCGGCGCGCTCGCGGTCGGCGCGCCTCCGTCGTTGCTGGTCACCGCCCTCTCGTTCCTGCTCGTCATCTGCGTCGGCGGCCTCTCCCGGCGGCAGTACCGGTCGGCCGAGGCCCAGTCCCGCGTCCTGCTGGAGGAGCGTCTCGCCGTCGAACAGGAACGCGCGCTGGTCGCGACCCTCACCGAACGGTCGCGCATCGCGCGCGACCTCCACGACGTGCTCGCGCACTCCCTCGGCGGTCTGGTGATCCAGTTGGACGCGGTGGACGCACTGCTCGAATCCGGACGGACCGACGACGCGCGAAAGCGGGTGATCGCCGCCCGGGAGCTCGCGGTGTCCGGCCTCGACGAGGCCAAGCGCGCGGTGTCGACGCTGCGCGAGCCGGCCGACTCGGTCGAGGCCGTGTGCGCGGAACTCGTCCGGACGCACCGGGACCTCGGCGGCGAGATCACGGTGGAAGAGTCCGGCGAGCCGGTGTCGCTGGCTCCGGACGCGCGGGTCGCGTTCCGGCGTGCGCTCCAGGAACTGCTGACGAACACCCGGCGGCACGCGCCCGGCTCGCCGACCACGCTCCGTCTCGAGTGGACGCCCGAGGGGCTGACGGTCACCGCGTCGACCGCGCCGGGACCGCCGCCGGCCTATCCGACGCAGGGTGGCGGTCACGGTCTGGCCGGGATGCGTGAACGCGTCGAGGGCGCGGGCGGCGCGATGATCGTGCGCCGGGAGCCGGCGTTCGCGGTGGAGCTGACGTTGCCGAAGGGTGCCTCATGATCCGGGTGCTGGTCGCCGACGATCAGGCGATCGTGCGGGACGGGCTGGTGACGCTGCTCGACCTGGCCGACGACATCGACGTCGTCGGGGCCGCGTCGGACGGGGAAGAAGCGGTGCGCCTGGTCGCGGACGCGCACCCGGACGTCGTCCTCATGGACCTGCGGATGCCGAACGTGGACGGGGTGGAGGCCACCCGGCGGATCCGGGAGCGGTTCCCGGGAACCGCCGTCCTGGTGCTGACGACGTACGCGGACGACGAGTCGATCGGCGGGGCGCTCCGGGCCGGAGCCCGGGGCTACCTGACGAAGGACACCGGGCGGGCGGAGCTGGCGGCGGCCGTGCGGGCGGTGGCGGCCGGGCAGTCGACGTTCGCCCGCGAGGTCGGGGAGCGGCTGATCGGCGGGTTCTCGGCCCCGCCGCCGGCCGGGGGCCTGCGTGAACGTTTCCCGGCGCTGACCCCGCGTGAGATCGACGTGCTCGACGCGATGACCCAGGGGCACAACAACGCGGCGATCGCGGCCGAGCTGTTCCTGTCGGTCGCGACCGTGAAGAGCTACGTGAACACGCTCTTCGCCAAGCTCGGCGCCCGCGACCGGGCCCACGCGATCGCGATCGCACTCGGCCGCGACAGCTGACTCCACCCCGGTGCCACCCGTGGGTGGTGCCGGTCCACCCGGGCGCGCGCCGACGATCGGCGCCATGGCTGGATCAATCGAACGGATCGGCGGCTTCTGCGCCCGCCGGCGGTGGTGGGTGCTCGTCGCCTGGATCGTCATTCTGGTCTCGGCGGTGGCCGGGGCCGCCCGGTTCGCGGAGCCGCTGACGTCGGAATTCGCGATCGCCGGCATGGAATCGACGGACACCCTCGACCAGGTGCATCAGGAGTTTCCGGCGTCCGGGGCCGACGGCGGCCGGGTCGTGGTGGCGGGTCCGCTGACGACGACCGACGCCGCGGCGGTGACCGCGCTGGGCCACTCGCTGGCAGCGGTACCGGGGGTGGCGGACGTCTCCAAGCTCACGCTCGCGCCGGGCGGGAGAGTCGGTTTCTTCGACCTGACGCTCTCCTCCGACAACGTGCCCGGCGGGGTCGCCGCCGCGGTGCGCGCGGCCCGGGCGTCCGGGCTGCAGGTGGAGGCGTCGTCGGGGCTGGCCGGTGAACCCGCGACGTCGAGTTCCTCGGCCATCGGGATCGTGATCGCGCTGGTCGTGCTGCTGATCACGTTCGGATCGCTGGTCGCGGCCGGGCTGCCGCTGCTGACCGCGATCCTCGGGCTGGTCGTGAGCCTGGAGACGATCCACGCGATCACGGCGCTGGTGTCGCTGAACTCGGTGGCGCCGACGCTGGCGATCCTGCTCGGGCTCGCGGTCGGGATCGACTACGCGCTGTTCGTCGTCAACCGGCACCGGCAGCAGCTTCGGGCCGGGTCGGCGGACGTGACCGCGTCGATCGCGGCCGCGATGGGGACGGCCGGGACCGCGGTGTTCTACGCGGCGCTGACCGTGATCGCGGCGCTGGCCGGGCTGGCCGTCGTCCGGATCGGGTTCCTGACCCAGATGGGGCTGGCCGCGGCCGGAGCGGTGCTGGTCGCGATGGTCATGAGCCTGACGCTGACCCCGGCGCTGCTGGCGTTCGCGGGCCGCCGGATCGTGGGGAGGCGCCGGGCGGCCGGGACACCGCACCGGTTCGCGCACCGGTGGGCCGCGGTGGTGACCCGGTACCGGGTGGTGGCGGTGATCGGGTCGGTGCTCGTGCTCGCCGTGCTCGCGATCCCGGTCGCCGGGCTCCGCCTGAACCTGCCCGACGACGGCACCGACCCCTCGTCCGCGACCGACCGCAAGGCCTACGACCTGATCGCCGACGGCTTCGGCCCGGGCGCGAACGGCCCCCTGCTCGTTCTCACCACCGACCGCACCGCGGCGGCCCGGATCGCCGCGGTCGACGACGTCGCCCGGGTGGTGCCCAGCGGCGTCCACGGCGACGACGTCCTGCTGACCGTGATCCCGGCCAGCGGGCCGTCCGACGAGGCGACGGCCACGCTCGTGCGCGCGCTCCGCGACGACGGCTGGCGGGTGACCGGGCAGACCGCGGTCGCGATCGACATCTCGCAGCGGCTGGCGAACGCGCTGCCGGTGTACCTCGCGCTGGTGGTCGGGTTCGCGTTCGTCCTGCTGCTGGCGATCTTCCGGTCGATCCTGATTCCGCTGACCGCGACGCTGAGCTTCCTGCTGAGCCTGGGGGCGGCGCTCGGGTGCACGGTCGCGGTGTTCCAATGGGGGTGGCTCGGCTCGGCGTTCGGCGTCGATCCGGCGGCGCCGTTGCTGAGCTTCCTGCCGATCCTCGTCATCGGAGTCCTGTTCGGACTCTCGATGGACTACGAGATGTTCCTGGTGTCCGGCATGCGGGAGGAGTTCGCGTCGCACGGGGACGCGCAGCGCGCGGTGACGTCCGGGTTCGCGCGCGGGGCGATGGTGGTCGTCGCGGCGGCGCTGATCATGATCGGGGTGTTCGGCGGCGGGGTCGTGCGGGGGGACGGGACGATCCGGCCGATCGCGTTCGCGCTGGGTGCGGGCGTGCTGACCGACGCGTTCGTGGTCCGGCTGGTGCTGGTCCCGGCGACGATGGCGCTGCTCGGCCGGGCCGCATGGTGGCTACCGGGGCGGGCTCTTCCGGGTGAGGGTGGTGATCATTCCTCCGACGAGGAGGAACAGGGCGCCGAGCAGCGCGAGGCCGCCTACCGCCCGGCCGGTCGCCGCTAGGCCCGGCCGCGGCCCCGGGGTCGCGGCCGGCACCGCGGCCGAGGCGGTGTCGTTCTTGTGGTCGGGATCCAGCGGGTACACGGCCGCTGCCCTCGCCGAAAGCGTCCACGGCTTCGCCCCGGCCCGCAGGCGCAACCGCAACACCGGCGCCGCTCCCGGCGTCAGCGCCCCGACCGTCCACCGCCCGTCCGAGTACGACCCCACCGACGGATCCGCGCCGGCCGGGCCGGGGCCGGTGGGCATCCGTACCGTGACGGTCACGCCGGAGGCCGCGTCCGGGCCGGTGTTCGAGACCGTGACGACGGCGTCCACCGCGGCCGGGCCCGAGCGCGTCACCGTCACCGACGTCGCCAGGTCCGCGCCCGGAATCCAGGCGACGGCCTGGGCCGCGTTGTCGCTCGGATCCGGGTCCAGCGCCCCCGACTGCGTGATTCGCACCTCGTTCACCGCCCGGGCCACGTAAGTCACCGCCACGATCACGGTCAGCGTCGCCGATGCCCCGTCGGCCAGCGTCCCCACCGACCACACCCGACCGGCCCGGTCGAACGTCCCCTGGCTGGTCGTCACCCCGATGATCCTCGCGGACAGCCGCATCGGATCGATCGCCTCGACGTCGGTCGCCGGGCTCGGCCCCGCGTTCGAGACTGTCACCGTGTAGGTCAGGACGTCGCCGATCTGCGCCTCGGCCGGGCTGACGGTCTTGGTGATCGACAGGTTCGCCTGCGGCTGCACGGTCAGCGTCAGCGACGTCAGGTCGTTCGACGCGTCGACGTCCCGCTCGTCGACCGACGCCAGCGAGGCGGTGCCGGTGTACTGGCCGGCGGTGGTCGCGGTGACGGTGGCGGTCAGCCGCGCGACCGCCCCCACGGCCAGCGTGCCGATCGTCCAGACCCCGGCCGGGTCGATCGAACCGTCGCCGTTGGCGCCGGTGACCGCCACCCCGGCCGGTACCGAGCTGTGGACGACCACGGCGGTGGCCACGTTCGGCCCGCGGTTCGTCGCGGTCAGGGTCACGGTCGTCCGCTCGCCGACGACCAGCGTCGACCGGCCGATCGTGGCGTGCACGGCCAGGTCGACCGGCGTCGGCGACGCGGAGAACGACGCGTACGCGGTGTTGTCGGCCGGGTCCGGGTCCACCGTGCCCGGATCCTCGGCCGCCGCCACGTTGCCGACCGTCCGCGCCGCACCGACCCGCACCCGGAGCGTCAGCGTCGCCGGAGCGGCCCCGGCCGCCAGCCCGCCGACGTCCCACCGCGCGGACCCGACGTCGACCGTGCCCTGGCTCACCGAGTAGCCGACCAGCACGTCGGCTCCGAGCGCGCCGAGCCGCTCGCGCACCACCACGGCCGGCGCCGGATCCGGCCCGGCGTTGGACACCCGGACCACGTACGTGACGACGTCACCGACCGAGACGCCGGCCGGGGACACGGTCTTGGTGATCGACAGGTCGGCCTGCGCGGGCCGCACGGTCAGCTGGGCGGTGTCCACGTCGTTCAGCGGGTTCGCGTCCGCCGGGATGGCCGAGACCAGGGCAGCCGTCACGCTCACGGTGCCGGACGCGCTCGGCCGGACGACGAGGTCGAGCGTCGCGGTGGCGCCGACGGCCAGCGCGCCGATCGTCCACCGGCCCGAGGACGCGTCGTACGCGCCGGTCGACGGCGTCGCCGAGTCGAGCGTCAGCAGGCTCGGCAGCGGCACGGCGACCGCGACCGCCGTCGCCGCGCGCTGCCCGACGTTGTGGGCGGTCACCGCGATGCGGGTCGGCCGACCGGCGCGCGGCGCGAAGTCGCTGTCGAAGGCCGTGACCGCGAGGTCGGTCGCCGGCGTGGACGCGTTGAGCGTCACCGAGGCGCTGTTGTCGGCCTGGTTCGCGTCCGGCTGGTCCGTCCCGGTGATCGTCGCGCCGTTGGTGACCGCCCCGGCGCTCACCACGTCCGCGGCCAGCGTCAGCGTCCGGCTGTCGCCGGACGCGAGGAGCGGAACGGTCCAAGCGCCGGTGGCCGCCGTGTAGGTGGTTCCGACGCCCGCTACGGACGAGACGTACGCCAGGCCGTTGGCGACCTGATCGCTCACCGTGACGTTCCGGGCGGCGCTCGGGCCGGCGTTGCGCAGCGTCACGGTCAGCGTGATCCGGTCGCCGACCGCCGGCGACGTCGGCGACGCGACCAGCGTCAGCCCGAGATCGGCGCGGATCGGGATCGACGCCGTGCCGGTCGCGCTCACCGACTGCCCGATCGGGGTGACCGCGGCGGCGGTCGCGGTGTTCGTGATCGTGCCGGCCGCGGTGATCGTGCTGTCGGCCAGCGTCGTCGACCCGGTGCAGGTCGTGCTCGCCCCCGGCGCCAGAGTGGCCGCGGCGCAGCTGATCGAGCCGGTCGTCACCCGGTTGTCGGTGACGGTCAGGTGGTCGAGCGCGGCGCCGCCGGTATTCGTCAGCGTGTAGGTGTAGTCCACGGTCTGGCCGATCTGGTACGGCCCGGCCGTCGCCGGCTGGGTCGTGACGCTGAGCGCGGCCCGCACCGGGACGGTCAGCGTGCTGGTCACCGGTGTGAGCGGGAGCCCGGCGAGGTCGGCGGACGCGGTCGCCGTGCTGGTGATCGCGCCCGCGCTGACGTCGGCGGCGGTGACCGTGTGCGTGCCCCGGCAGATCGTGGTCCCGCCCGGGTCGGGCAGCGCCGGGACCGTCGTCGCGTCGCAGGTGATCGCCGTGGTGGAGCCCGAGTCGGTCACGACCAGGTTCGAGATCGTCCCGAGGCTGCCGTTGGAGACCATGAACTCGTACGGCACCGCGGTGCCTGCGGTCAGCGTCGCCGGGAGCGGCGTGCCGGCCCGGCTGACCTGCTTGACCAGGCGCAGGTCTCCGAGCCGGTTGATCGTCGAGGCGGTCACGTCGCTGATCAGGTGGACGTCGGTCGCGCCGCCGCTGGACGCGGTGAAGCCGAACTTGTAGCTCGACGGCGGGTTGTCGGGCGCGGGCACGTCGAGAATCTGGTGCCAGCTGTCGGCGTCGCCGTACCGGATCAGCACGACGACCCGGGGGTTGGGCGCCGGCGTGACCTGCACGTTGACCCAGCGCCGGGCCACCTCGGGGTTCGCGGTCGTCACCCGCAGCGTGTCGGTGAGCGTGCTCGTCGGCTGCCCGGGCGGGCCGGTGGTGGTCGAGGCCAGGTAGCAGTAGCCGGTGGTGCCGCTGCCCGACCCGCGCAGCGTGACGACGTTCCGCTCCAGACGGTCGCTGTCGCTGGAGCCGGACCGCTGCCCGGCCGGGCAGCCCTGGCCGCGATTCTCGACGTCGCGGAGGAAGTTGCCGTAGACGTCGAAGCCGAGTCCCAGGTAGCCGCCGGCGACGCCCGGGTTGGCGCCGCTCTGCGCGTACCCGAGGCTGCCCCCGTATCCGCCCACCGAGCTGGCGCCGGTCGAGCCGTCGACGAGGAAGAACGCCAGCCCGTCGCCGGGGTCGACGTCGGGCGCCGGCTGGCTGTACTGGTACTGGGCGAACGTCACCGAGAGCCCGGCCGGCGCCGGGATCGGCCGCTGGTAGACCGCGGCCGCGGTGGCGTTGACCCGGGCGTCGGTGAGCTGCAGGTAGCCGGGCGCGGCCCCGGCCACCGGCGCCGGCCCGACGCCGGTGGCGGCGCAGCCCGGGATCGCCGCCGAGCCGCTCGACGGGCTCGGCGCGGCGCTGCCGGGGGCGGCGCCGGTCAGGCAGGTCTGGCCGCTGACCGCCCAGTTCGGATCGGGCACCGACGAAGAGTGGAAGTCCTGCCCCAGCACGGCGGTACCCCCGGTCGGGGGCGCCGCCGCAGCTGCCACAGTCGCCGCGGCCACCCCGGCCGCCGTCGTGGCTGCGGCCGCCGCCGTGGCCGGGAACCGCGGACCGGGCAGTGGGGCCAGGACGAGCGCGCCCGGCATCACCAGGGCTAGCAGGGCCGCCGCACAGGCGGCGAGCCGGAGCCGCACAACCCTCCCCATCGCCGTGTTCGCATCCGTCAGAATAGGCGAAAACGGACGTTAGGCGAGTGTGCGCGCGGCTCCGGGGCTACCTCATACGTCGGCGACCGGCTGCGCGAACTGGGCGTTGTACAGGCGGGTATACGCGCCGTCGGAGCGCAGCAGCGAGTCGTGCGTGCCCTGCTCGACGATGCTCCCGTTCTCCATGACGAGGATCAGGTCGGCGTCCCGGATCGTGGAGAGCCGGTGCGCGATCACGAAGCTCGTCCGGCCCTCGCGCAGCGAGTTCATCGCCCGCTGGATCAGCAGCTCGGTGCGGGTGTCGACCGAGCTGGTGGCCTCGTCGAGGATGAGGATCGCCGGCTCGGCCAGGAACGCCCGCGCGATCGTGATGAGCTGACGCTCGCCCGCGCTGACCGACGAGCCCTCCTCGTCGAGCACCGTGTCGTACCCGTCGGGCAGGGTCCGGACGAAGTGGTCGACGTGCGTGGCCTCGGCCGCCGCGACGATCTCGGCCTGCCCCACGTCCCGGCGTGAGCCGTAGGCAATGTTTTCGGCGATCGTGCCGCCGAAGAGCCAGGCGTCCTGCAGCACCATGCCGGTGGCCGCGCGCAGGTCGGCGCGGTCCATCGTCGCGATGTCGACGCCGTCGAGCGTGATCCGCCCGCCGGTGACCTCGTAGAAGCGCATCAGCAGGTTGACCAGCGTCGTCTTGCCCGCGCCGGTCGGCCCGACGATCGCGACGGTCTGCCCCGGCTCGACGCTCAGCGACAGGTCGTCGATGAGCGGCTTGTCGGGGGAGTAGCGGAACGAGACGTGCTCGAACGCCACCCGTCCGGCGACCCGCTCGGGCCGGGCCGGGGTCTCCGGGTCGGGATCCTGCTCCACCGCGTCCAGCAGCGCGAACACCCGCTCGGCCGACGCCACCCCGGACTGCAGCAGGTTCGCCATGCTCGCGACCTGGGTCAGCGGCTGGCTGAACTGCCGCGAGTACTGGATGAACGCCTGTACCTCGCCGAGCGTCAGCGCCCCGGACGCGACCCGCAGCGCGCCGACGACCGCCACCAGCACGTAGTTGATGTTGCCGATGAACATCATCGCGGGCTGGATCAGGCCGGAGATGAACTGGGCCCGGTAGCTGGACTGGTAGAGCGCCTCGTTCTGCGCGGTGAAGACCTCGCGGGCCTCGTCCTGCCGCCCGAACGCCTTGACCAGCGTGTGCCCGGTGAACATCTCCTCGACGTGCCCGTTGAGCTTGCCGGTGGTCGACCACTGCCCGATGAACTGGGGGCGGGCGCGTTTGCCGATCCGGCCGGCGACGAACGTCGAGAGCGGGATCGTGATCAGCGCGATCACCGCCAGCAGCGGCGAGATCCAGATCATCAGGCTCAGCACGCCGACGATCGTCAGCAGCGAGATGATCACCTGGCTGAGCGTCTGCTGCAGGGTCTGGGCCAGGTTGTCGATGTCGTTGGTGACCCGGGACAGGATCTCGCCGCGGGGCTGCCGGTCGAAGTAGTTCAGCGGCAGGCGGGAGAGCTTGGCCTGGGTGTCCTCGCGCAGCCGGTAGACCACGCGCTGCACGACGACCGTCGTCACCCGGCCCTGGAGCAGGGCGAACAGCGACGCGGCCAGGTAGATCACGAGGACGATCAGCAGCACGCGCCCGACCGCGTCGAAGTCGATGCCCCGGCCCGGGACGACGTTCGTGCCCTGGACGATGTCGGCCAGCGTGCCGTCGCCGCGGTCGCGGAGGCTCTGGACGGCCTGTTCCTTGCTGATGCCGGGCGGGAGTTGCCTGCCGATGACCCCGGCGAAGATCAGGTCGGTGGCGTGGCCGAGGATCTTCGGGCCGGTCACCGACAGCGCGACGCTCACCGCCGCGAGGAACAGCCCGAGCGCCATCAGCGGACGCTCCGGCCGCAGCGTCGCCAGCAGCCGGCGCGCGGACCCCTTGAAGTCGAGCGCCTTCTCGCCCGGGCCGCTCATGAACCGTGCGGGACCCGGACCGGCCGCCGGGCCGCCCGGGCCGCGCGCTGCGGTCGGCCGCTCCCCGACCGCGACCGCCGTAGCGGCCCCTGGCCCCCCGGGCCCTCCCGGCCCCGCGGCGGCCCCTCCTGGCCCCCCGGCCGCCCCCGGCGGCCCTCCCGGCCCGCCTCCGGGACGCGATCCATTGCTGGACGGCGCGGTCATGCCGCGGCCTCCTGTTCGGTGAGCTGGGAGAGCACGATCTCCCGGTACGTGTCGTTGGTGTCCATCAGCTCGGCGTGCGTGCCGGTGCCGACCACGCGTCCCTCGTCGAGCACGACGATCCGGTCGGCGTTGCGGATCGTGCTGACCCGCTGGGCCACGATGACGACGGTCGCCCCCGCGGTCTCCCGGGCCAGCGCGGCTCGCAGAGCGGCGTCGGTCGCGTAGTCGAGGGCCGAGAACGAGTCGTCGAACAGGTAGATCTCCGGCCGGTGCACGAGCGCCCTGGCGATCGCCAACCGCTGGCGCTGCCCGCCCGAGACGTTCGACCCGCCCTGGGCGATCGGGGCGTCCAGGCCCTCGGGCAGCGTCCGGACGAACCCGGCGGCCTGGGCGATCTCCAGCGCCCGCCAGAGCTCCTCGTCGGTCGCGTCCGGATTGCCGTACTTCAGGTTGGACGCGACCGTGCCGGTGAACAGGTACGGGCGCTGGGGCACCAGCCCGATGACCCGGGCCAGGTCGTTCGGCGCCAGCTCGCGGACGTCGATGCCGTCGACCAGCACCGCGCCCGCGGTGACGTCGGACAGGCGGGGTACCAGGTTGAGCAGCGTCGTCTTGCCGCTGCCGGTGCTGCCGATGATCGCGGTGACCTCGCCAGGGTTCGCGACCAGGTCGACCTCGCACAGGATCGGCTGCTCGGCCCCCGGGAACTGGAACGTCGCGCCGCGCAGCTCGAGATGGCCGTGCACGTCGCCCAGCGGCGTCGGGTTCTCGGGCGGCACGACCGTGGTGCCGGTGCCGAGCACCTCCTGGAGGCGCTCCGCGCTCACCTCGGCCCGCGGCGCCATCATGAACATGAACGTGGCCATCATGACCGACATCAGCGTCTGCATGAGGTAGCTCAGGAACGCGGTCAGCGCCCCGATCTGCATGTGGCCGGCGTCGATGCGCTGGCCGCCGAACCAGAGCACGGCGACGCTGGAGATGTTCACGACCGCCATCACGGTGGGGAACATCAGCGACATCAGCCGGCCGGCCCGCAGCGAGACGTCGAAGAGCTCCTCGTTGGACTTCTCGAAGCGCTTGCGCTCGTAGGGCTCGCGGACGAACGCGCGGATCACCCGGATGCCGGAGATCTGCTCGCGGAGCACCCGGTTGATGTCGTCGAGCCGCACCTGCATGAGCCGGAACTGCGGCCGCATCCGGCTGATGACGATCGCGATGACGACGACCAGCACCGGCAGCGCGACCAGCAGGATCGAGGCCAGCGGGATGTCTTGGTGCAGGGCCAGCAGGATGCTGCCCACGCACATGACCGGCGCCGCGATCACGATCGTCAGCGTCATGACGACGAGCATCTGGACCTGCTGGACGTCGTTCGTGATGCGGGTGATCAGCGACGGCGTGCCGAACGTGCCGACCTCCCGCGCGGAGAACGACTGCACGCGGTCGTACAGCGCGCCCCGGACGTCCCGGCCGAGCGCCATCGCGACCTTCGCGCCGACGTACACCGCGCCGATCGAGCAGACGATCTGCGCGAGGCTCACCGCGAGCATCACCCCGCCGAGCTCCATGATGTAGCCGGTGTCGCCCTTCACCACGCCGTTGTCGATGATGTCGGCGTTGAGGGTGGGCAGGTAGAGCATCGCGAGCGTCTGCAGCAGCTGCAGGACGACGACCACGAGCAGCGGCCGCCGGTACGGCCGCAGATGTGTTCGCAACAGGGAGATCAGCACGCCTGGCTCTCTCGTTCGGACTTCTGGTGGGGAAACGGAGCATCCTCCAGCGCCCGCGCGGCGGGAGCTACCCGCTCGAGCGCGGCGCGCAGGAAGTCAGTGAACGGCAGATCGCCGTCATCGCGAAGCCAATATTCGCCCGCGGCCCGGATCGCCCCCGCGAACGCGCCGCCGACCACCCGGGCGGCGAGCGGATCGCAGCCGGTGCGCCCGGCGATGACCTCGGCCAGCAGGAACTCGACCATCAGGGAGTTACGCAGGTATTCGGCGCGCATCGCCTCGGTCGCGGCCAGCATCCGGGTGATCGCCTTGTCGTGCTCGCCCTGCCCGCGGACCTCGAGGATCGTCTCGCACAGCACGCGGTCGAGCGGTTCGCCGGGCGGCCGGGCCGTCAGAGCGGCCCCGAGGGCGTCGGCCCAGCGCATGCGGACCGTGCAGATCGCCTGCTCGCGGCTGGAGAAGTAGTTGTTGAACGTGCGCGGGGAGACGCCGGCGGCCGCCGCGATGTCGTCGACCCGGACGTTTCCCGGACCCACCTCGAGCGCCAGCTTGAAGGCGGCCTCGCCGATCGCGTCGCGGGTGGCCTGCTTCTTCCGCTCCCGCCAGGTGACGAGACCGGACGAATGATGCTCGATCTCGACCGGAAACTCCGGGTACTGCACGTCGCTCACGGCGATCACCGTACGCCGCTGTTGCGGGCCACGCAAATTTTCTAAATCCGCAATTTTGCGAGATCCGCACTGTGCTTGCGATCACATGGAGAGCCGGAATTGAGTCGGCCACGCTCAAGTTTTCTGACAGCGAGAGATTCTACTGAAGGAGACATCATGAGCATCACTCTCTGGACGCGCCGGGACCCGTTCGCCGAGTTCGACGCGCTGGTTCGCCGGTCCTTCGGCCCGACGGCCACTGCTCGTCCGACCGTCTTCACCCCGGCCGCCGAGGTCACCCGCGACGGTGACGACGCGGTCGTCCGCCTCGAGGTGCCGGGTCTGGACGTCGAGAAGGACGTGACGGTCGAGGTCACCGAGGGTCGGCTGGTCGTCCGGGGCGAGCGCCGGGACGAGCGCAGCGAGGAGCGCGACGGCCGTTCGTTCAGCGAGGTTCAGTACGGCTCGTTCCGCCGGACGTTCCGTCTGCCCAAGCACCTGACCGCCGACGCCGTGTCCGCGTCCTACGATGCGGGAGTACTGACCCTCCGCGTGGCTGGTGCTCACGAGGCTCCGGCGGCCCCCGAGGCGCGGCGGATCGCGATCGCGACGGCTCCGGTCGTCGAGGCTCCGGCCTCGGACGAGCGTGTTACCGACGAGTCCGCAGTTTGATCCTGATTCAAAATCCGGGTCGGATCCGCTGAGGGTCCGGCGCTTTTTCTGTCTCGCTATGCGGGAATTGCAAGTGCTCGCTTCGCTGTGTGACCCCATGAACGCGTTCCGGTGCGATATCACTGTTCGGGGGAGCGACCAGCGTCCCCACGCGACGAAACGGGTCACACAGCAATGACGACGAAGCGACGTGGGAAGAGCCGCGAGATCGCCCGGTCGGCTATTTCCGTCCTCAGTGAGCACGGAGTCCGGAACGCCCGGTTAGCTGACATCGGCGCAGGACTCGGCATGACCGGGGCGCATCTCCTGTACTACTTCGAGAGCAAGACCGACCTGTTCATGGCGGCGCTGCGGATCGTCGAATCCGACCTGCGCGAGAAGGCCGTCGCGGCCTTCGCCGATCTCCCCACGGCCCGTGAACGCTGGCAGTGGCTGCTCAACGCGGCTGCGCCCAGCGGCCTGCGCGACAGCAACCTGATGATGTGGCTCGAGGCCTGGACCGAGGCGGTTCACGACCCGGCCGTGCACCAGCTCATCACCGAGCTCGAGGCCGACTGGCAGGGCCTGGTCCGCGAGGTCCTGCAGTACGGCAAGACGACCGGCGAGCTCGACGCCGACCTCGACGTCGACACGTTCATCGAGGGCTTCTCGGCTCTGCTCGACGGGCTGACGATTCGGGTGGTGATCGGGTACCGGCCGGTCGACAAGGCCCGCATCGTCCAGATCTGCGAGCAGTTCGCCGAGTCCCAACTCCGCTGGAACACCGCCGCGACCGTCTAGGGGCCCTCGAGCGGGTTCGGGCGGTCTTCTCGTTCCTCCAGGTAACGCGTGTGGTCGGCGAGCCGCTGTTCGTCGGCGGCGTACACCGCCTCGGCGACCCGGCGGGCGTCGTCCCGGATCAGGTTCAGCTGCTTCATCAGCTCGGCCGACGGCCGACCGCCCCCGTACCACCGGGGCAGCGCCAGATAGGACTCCAGCGACGTCGGCAGGTCCGAGCGCACCACGCGGGACACCGCGTAGGCCTGATCGGGGCTGCCGGCCAGCGCGGCCGGCCGGTCGAGCACCCCGAGCAGCAGCTCCGCGGTCTCGCGGACCCGCTCCAGCGCACCCGCGGGCAGCCGCCCGCTCACCGCGTCCACGCGCTTGACCAGCGTGGCCAGATCGGCCCGCACCGCGGCCGCGTCCTCCGACGAATCACCCGCGACCACCAGCCGCACGCGCTCCGACGGCGTCGCCAGCGCGCCGGCCGCGTACAAGCCGACGGCCATCACCCACCACCAGGCACCGCCGAAACCGGCGGCGCCCAGCCCTAGCCCGACCAGCCCGCCCAGGCACCCGACGATGTTCTTCCGGGAGCCCAGGTAGACCAGGAACCTATTGGTAGCCACGGATCTCCTTGAACACCGTGGTCAGCGAGTCCGTGTGGGCGTCGAACGTCCGCCCGCCGGTCAGGGTCGCGATCTGGTTCATCTCGCTCTCCCGGCTCTCGCCGAACAGCACCGGGTACACCGGGATCGTCCGCTGCGCGGCCGGATACCCGGCGAACGACGTCCGGAAGTCGTCCAGCTTCGGTCCGCTGGTGTTCTCGCCGTCGGTCATGAGGACGATCGACGTCACCGGGCCGTCCGTCGTCGGGCTCGTCCGGAGCAGGTCGTAGGCCCGGTCGAGCGCGCCGTAGACCGCGGTGCCCCCGTCGGCCTTGAGCGCCGACACCGCGCTCCGGATGCGCGCCAGCGCGGCGTCCGGATCGCCGGCCGGGACGGTCACCGTCACCGGGGCCTTCACGCTCGACGAGAACGCGAGCAGCGTGACCTCCTCCCGCGCGCGGAAGCGCGCGAACCGGCCCGTCAGCGTCGTGTCGGCCCCGGTCAGCCCGGTGAGCGCGGCCCGGAGCCCGTTGATCCGCTCGCCCTTCATCGACCCCGACGTGTCCAGCACGTACACCGTGCGCGACGGACGGCGGATCTCGTTCTGGTACGCCGACAGCAGCGCGTCGACGGCGTCCCGCCGGGCCGGGAACGGCAGCTCGATCAGCTGTGCGGATTTGAGCGGCTCGGGCAGCGGCACGGTCGGCTCGATCGGCCGCCTGCGCGTAGCGTCCAGAATGGCCTTTTGACGCTCGGCCGACCGCAGGTCGGTCACCACCCGGGTGAACGCGTCACGCGCGGACGGCGAGGCCGAGTCGAGCAGGGTCAGCGGGTAGTCGGCGGTGACGACGCCGTCGCTCGGGTAGATGAGCGTGAGCGGCTCCGGAAGCTTCGCGGTCGCGTTGAGTGAGAGCAGCACCGACTCGTAGTTGATCAGCCCGTCGACCGGGGCACCGGGCGACTTGCCGGTCGCGCGCTTCACGTACGCGTCGGCGAGCCAGCCGGAGGACCCGGCGGTCAGCGTCTGACCGGCGAACATCGTCTTCAGCCGGGGACCGACCTTGGTGACGTCGGCGGTCGTCAGTGCGTCGCCGGCCCCGGAGAGCGCGGCCGCGACGCCGACCAGCGCCGAGAAGCCGGTGTTGGACGCGGACGGGTCGGTCATGCCGAAGCTGAACTTCCGGGCCGCGGCCGCCTCGGCGATCTGGGCCCAGCTCGGCGCCTTGCTGCTCCAGCCCAGGCGCTGCGCGACCGACCGCTTGACCCCGAGGACGACCGGCGAGGTCATGATCTTCTCCTGCGTCCGCAGGTGGGTGCGGGCCTCGGGCAGCAGGCCGAGGTACCGGTTGGACGAGAACCAGACCGCGTCGTACTTCTTGCCCGCGCTCCCGTCCGCGACCGCCTGGGCTCCGTCGAGCGTGCCCGCGTAGTCCAGCTGCACGGTGACGCCGGTCTCGGTCCGCAGGTCGTCGAGGATCGGCTTGAGGTCCTCGAGCTCGCTTCCGGCGAGCACCCGGAGGGTGGTCGGGCTCGACTTCCCGGACGCCGCCGGCGCCGGGTCCCCCGAACTGCTCGTGCAGCCGGCCGCGAGCGCTACCGCGGCCATCAGGACGGCGAGCCTGCGCACGCTCAGCCTTCCAGCTCGGTGCGGCGCGACCGTTCCAGGTAGGCGGACGACCGCTGCAGCTCGCTGTTGAGCGTCTCGACGGTGGTGGACATGCTCTCGACCGCGCGCGCCTTGAACGTGTCGATGCTGTCCAGCGTGGTGTAGATCTGGTCGAACGCGGCCTTGAGCGTCGCGACGCCGACGGCCGGGTCGGCGGCGATCTGCTGGATCTGGCCGCTCTGGGCCGCGAGCATCGCCGCGTTCGAGCGGATCAGGTCCTCGGTGGTGCCCTTGAGCGCGGTGACCTGCTCGATCACCATCTTCTGGTTCGCCAGCGCCTGAGCGATCGTCACCGCGACCCGCAGCGCCGAGACCGTGGTGGTCGACGCCCGCTCGACGCCCTTGATCAGCTCGTCGTTGCTCCGCCGGATCGTGTCCATGGCCAGGTACCCCTGGGCGCACACGGCCAGCTGGACCAGCAGGTCCTGGTACTTCTGCCGGACCGGGAACAGCACGTCGGCGCGGAGCGCGTCGGCGTGCTGGGGGTCGCTGATCGTGGCGATCTTCGCCTCGACCGCGGCGTCGAGCGCCTGGGCCAGCACCGCGTACTCCTGGAGCTTGCCCATCGTGTCCCAGAGCCGGGTCCGCTCGCCCTGGATCGCCGCGTTGTCCCGGCGCAGCTCGTCCTGGCCGCTGCGCAGCGCGGTGACGATCTTGGTGATGTTCGTGTTCGCCGACTGGTATCGCGAGACCAGGTCACGCAGCTTGTTGCCGAACGGCAGCTTGGAGAGCAGCTTCCGGCCCTTGGCGTTCGGGTCGCCCGGGTCGAGGTCCTCGACGACCCGGCGCAGCTCGACGAGGTTCTTGCCGACCCGCTGCTGGGCGTCGGCGCCCTCGCCCTTGGCACCGGCCAGCGTGCTCAGCGACCGGTCGAGCATGCGGTTGGTGACCTGGGCCGAGGCCCGGACGTCGGAGTCGCCGAGCGTCGAGACCGAGTTGACCCGGCTGAGGAACTCCGGCGTGCGGGGGTCGAGGTCGGCGATCGAGTCGACGAACGTCGCGGCGCGCTCCTCGAGCTGGGACCGGGTTGCGTCGGCGATCGGGACCAGCGTGGCGGCTCTCTCGACGGGGATCGCGGCGACCGGCTCCGGGGGAGTCAGCACCAGCGGGTCGGGCTCGGGCGGGGTCAGAGTCAACGTGGTCCTCTCAGCGGTCGTACGCGCCGGCGATCGCGGTCAGCAGGCGCTCGAGCGTTTCGTAGGTGGGGGGTTCGACGACGTCGACCAGGTCGCGGGCCACCGGCGCGGCCGGGGCACCGGCCTTGGACAGGACGTCGGTGAACGTCTTCGGGCTCGCGGTCCGGAAGCCGAACGTGGCCGCCAGCTCGGTCAGCTTGGGATCGTTGGTGAGCAGATCACCGATCTGGTTGCCCTCGGGCTTCAGCGGGACCAGCGTGTGCTTGGACAGCACGGTCGGCGAGGGGTAGATCAGCGTCATGTCGGGCCGGATCGAGCCGTCCTTGCGGTTGAGCCGGTCGACGTACTGGGCCTCGTAGATCATCACCAGCGGCGTCTTGCTCATGCCGATCGCCAGGTAGTCCTCGAACGGGCCTTCGGACGAGCTGTCGGTGTAGCCCTGGTTGAGGAAGAGCTTCGCCAGCGCCGGGAGCACCTTCTGCTCCTGCGCGGCGCTCTGCACGACGTCGTCGCCGTTGAGGACGTAGGACGCGATCGCGGTGTACATCGCGGCCGAGTTCGACGACCTGGGGTCGGTGGTGCTCAGCAGCACCGACTTCTTCGCCTGGTACGCGGTGTTGCCCGGCAGGCTGTTCCACCGGGTGCCCTTGGCGACGAGTTCGAGGTACTTCTCCATGTCCAGCACGGTGTACGAGCCGCTCTTGCGTACTACGCCCGCCCTGGTCAGGGTCTCGACGATCGGCGTGAACGTCGCCACCGCCATCGGCGAGGAGAACGGCGTGTAGACCCGGCCGGCCTTGCGCAACCGCTGGATCTTCTCGCCGGCCGGCGCGCTGGACGGGAACGCGAACGCGTACTGGTCGAGGTTCACGGTGGTCGCGATCTCCCGCGACCCGGCCGGGTCGACCTGGACGTCCAGGCAGTGGGCGGCGAAGGCCGCTTTCACTCGGGAGTCCGCGAAGAACGCGGACTTCTCCGAACCGACGACGCCGCGGACCGTGGTGGTCTTCTGGCAACTGGCCGTGGTGGTGGCCTGGTCGCTGCCCCGGTCGCGGCCGAGGATCGCGACGACTGCTACTCCGACGACCAACACCGCCGCGAGCGCGATGCCGAGCCAGCGTCTCAACCGCTTTTCCTTTCGGCCGATCGGGGGAGGGACCGCTGTTCAGCCCCTCGACTCGATCGTGGCGCGGCGGGACAAGGGATGCCGAGTCGATCGGCCAACGGAGGGCGTCCGCGAGGCGAACGTTGGGTTAACGAGAGTTGATTACTTGATCGCACGGTCCGGAATGATTGAGGTCGTGGTGAAGCGGTAGGCCCACACTGTCGGGTTCTTGGCATTGCCGTCGTCGTCGAACCCGAGGGAGCCGGTCAGCCCGTCCTCGTCGTAGTCGTCGACGAAGTCCATCACCTCGGGACGGGAACCGTTGCCGTTGCCGATCGCGGCCAGGAACACGTTCGCCGCGTCGTAGGCCTCGGCCGCGTAGGGGCCGGGGGCGGCGCCGAACTCGGCCCGGAACGCGGTGCCGAAGGCCGGGTCGACGCGTTCGGGCGGGGCGCACGCGCAGAGCGTGACGGTCCCCTCGGCGTACGGGCCGGCGTACTTGAGGAACTCGGTGTCCTTGGCGCCGTCGCCGGTGACCAGGGGTGCGCCGATCTGGGCCTGGGAGAGTCCCTTGCGCAGGCGCCCGGCGTCGTCGTAGTAGCCGCCGAAGAAGATCGCGGCGGCTCCGGACGAGATGATCCGCTGGGCCAGGTCGGTGTAGTCGGTCGTGCCCGGGGTGATCGTCTTGATCCCGGCCGTGCCGTCCTCGCCGAGGGCGGCGGCGACGGCCCTGGCCTGCTGGCTGCCGTAGTCGCTGCCGTCGTTGACGACGAAGACCCGCTTGATGTCGAGCACCTTGTCGAAGTAGGACGCGGCGGCCAGGGCGGTCGCGTCGTCGTCGCCGACGAGGCGGTGGAACGCTCGCCAGCCGTTCTGGGCCAGGCCCGGGGACGGGGCGGTCGGGGTGATGAACGGGAGGCCGGCCGAGTTCAGGACCCCGCCGGTGGCCTGGGTCTCGGTCGACAGCGCCGGGCCGACGACGCCGACGATCGCGCTGTCGGCGACCAGGCCGGCCGCGAGGTTGTTGGCCGTGGGGGCGTCGCCCTGCGTGTCGGCCTTCTTGAGGGTCACCGTGCAGGCCGGGTGCCGGCGGTTGTACTCGGTGACGGCGAGGGTCGCGCCGCGGTAGCTGTTCAGGCCGAAGGCGCCCGAGGGACCGGTGAGGGGGCCTTCCCAGGCGAGGCGGCGGCCGCAGACCGGGTTGGTGGCGACGGGCTCCTTCCGGCCGTTGCCGGCGGCGTCGCTGCCCTGGTCGTCGGGGTTGCCGGTGCCGTTGAGGAGGGTTCGGCCGACGACGACCGCGACGATCACGGCGAGCACCGCGACGAACGCCGCCGCGATCTGCCACGGCTGCCACCGCGCGGCTCGGCCCGGAGTCCGTTCGGCGCCGGCCGGCGGGGGTGGGGCGGTCGGCGTCGGCGGGGGCGGGTCGTCCGGAGGTGTCGGGTCCGGGCTCCCCGGCGGAGCCGGGGCTGCGGACGGCGGGGCGCTCGCGGGTGGGGGCGCGGCCAGGGTGCCGGTGGCGACTACCAGTTCGGGGTTCTCGACGACCGTGGGTGCCACGCCCAGCCGCTGGAACAGGAGCGTGGACACCAGCGGAATCCGGCTCGACCCACCCACCAGGAACAACCCCGCGACCTCGCCCGGCGGCACCCCGGCCTCGCGTAACGCGTTCCGGGTCGTGGTCACGGTCCGGTCGAGCAGCGGCCGGGCCAGCCGCTCCAGTTGCTCCCGCCCGAGCGGCAGATCGTCGTTCAGCAACGGCACGTGCACGGTCGCCGACGACGCCCGCGACAGCACCTCCTTCGCCGTCCGCACGTCGTCCCAGAGCAGCCGGGCCGCCCGCCGGTCGGCGGCGTCCTGCGGCCACTCCAGCCGGTGCCAGTGCTCGGCGCCGCGGGGCCCCAGCGCCGCCCCGAGATACCCGAACACGGCCGCGTCGATGTCGAGCCCGCCGAGGTCGCTGATCCCCTCGGTCGCGGTCGGTTCGAACCCGTCCGCGGTCCGGCGCACGACCGTCGCGTCGAACGTCCCGCCGCCGAGGTCGTACACGACGACGCTCTGCCCGGGCTCGACGCCGACCTCGGGCAGGGCCAGGAACGAGTAGGCGGCGGCGACCGGCTCGGGCATCAGCCGCGGCTCGGCGATCCCCGCCATCCCGGCCGCCCGGGTCAGCACCCCGAGCCGCCGCGACGCCCAGCTCACCGGGTGCGTCAGCGTGACCGTCGCGGGCGGACGCCCGGCCACCCGGGTGGCTTCGGCCAGCACGCGCGCGAGCACGGCCGCGATGAGCTGGGTGACCGGCAGTTCGGCGTCCCCCAGCAGGACGGTGCCGTCGTCGATGCGTCGCTTCGGATTGGGTTCGAAGCGGTCGGGGCGCGAGCGCGCCGCGTGGGCCGCGTCGCGGCCGGTCAGCAGCTGACCGCTCGGGTCGGCGAACACCGCGGACACCAGCAACGGCGAGCCGTCGAACAGGAGCGTCTCCGGCGGACCGTCGCCGCGGCGGAGCACCGCGACCGTGTTCGACGTGCCGAAGTCGATCCCGAGGGAAGGCGCGCCGGTCATGCCGCGCAACCTAGCGTCCGTCGTCGTAGTGCGCCCCGCGAAGGGTCAGGTCGACGACCTCGGTGACGTACTCCTCGGCCTGCTCGATCATCTTCGGACGCAGCTCGGCCGGGGTCGCCACCACGTGCATGAGCACCGCGCCGAACACGCTGTCGATGATCGCGGTCGGGTTGGCGTCGGCCGGGAGGTGGCCGGCCTCGATGGCGTCGCGGACCAGCTGACGGGTCCGCCGCACGGCGGGCGTGATGACCTCGCGGTGGAACAGCTCGAGCAGCTCCGGATCCTGCGGAGCCTCGACGTAGAGCCGGAGCAGCGCGTTGCCGCCCGGCGCGAGGTAGCGCTCGAGGCTGCTCAGCGCGGTCCGCAGCAGCGTGTCGCGGAGGCTCAGACCGTCGACCGGCGTCGGCGGCGGCTCGACCCGCGACATGGCCGCGACGAGCAGCTCCCGGCGGTCCTTCCAGCGGCGGTAGAGCGAGTCGCGGCTGACGTCGGCGGCGCGGGCGACGGCCTCGAAGTTGAAACCGGCCCAGCCCTGGTCGCCGTAGATCGTGAGCGCGGCGGCCGCGATCCGCGCCTCGACGCCGGGGTCACGGGGCCGTCCGCGCACTGATGTTCACCTCACACTCCGAATTGCCGACACAGATCGTCGGTATTATCGTCGGAGTGTAGGTGAGCCCGAGGGAGACCGTGGTGGCAGCGAGCGGAATCGTCGTGCTGGGTACCGAGCAGCAGGCGGCCTGGGGGCGTCGAGAGCTGCCGCCGGTGGAGAAGCTGCCGGCCGGGCTGTGGTCGGTTCCGGTGCCGATCCCCGACAACCCGCTGCGCTACACGCTGACCTATCTCATTCCCGGCGACACCGGCGTGGTCGTCGTCGACCCGGGCTGGAACGACGACGAGACCTGGGCCGCGCTGCTGGCCGGGCTCGGCACCGCCGGTTTCGGGCTCGGCGACGTGATCGGCCTGGTCGCGACGCACGTCCACCCCGACCACCACGGGCTCTCGCTGCGGCTGCGGGCCGAGACCGGCGCCTGGATCGCGATGCACCCGGCCGAGCGCGACTCGATGCCGCAGCGCTTCGGCGTCACGACGCCGGAGAAGCGGCACGCGGGGATGACCCGGATCCTGCGGATCTCGGGTGCCTCCGACGAGGAGATCGACGGCCTCCTCGGCGGTGGTGACGGGCGCGGTGAGCCGGACTTCCGGATGGCCGAGCCGGACGTCCTCCTGGAGGACGGCGACCCGGTGCCGTTGCCGGGCCGGCGGATCCGCACCGTGTGGACGCCCGGGCACACGCCGGGCCACATCTGTCTGGCCGAAGAGGACGCGCGGCTGATCCTGACCGGCGACCACGTCCTGCCCCGGATCAGCCCCAACATCGGCCTCGGGCCGGTGCAGGACGCCGAGCCGCTGTCGGCGTTCCTGGCGTCGCTGTCCAAGGTGGCGGCCTACGACGACCACGACGTGCTGCCGGCGCACGAGTACCGGTTCCGGGGCCTGGCCGCCCGGACGTCCGAGCTGATCGCGCACCACGAGGAGCGGTGCCGGGAGCTCGTCGCGGTCGTGCGGTCGGCCGGTGAGCCGACGATGTGGGAGACCGCGAAGGCGCTGACCTGGTCGCGGCCCTGGGAGGAGATCGGGCGGATGCGGTTCGCCGCCCTGGGCGAGACCGCGGCCCACGTCCAGTACCTGGTGCACCGGGGCGACCTGGCCTGGGCGCCCCCGGCCGTCCCGGACGGCCCGGCCCGCGTCCGCGTCGCCGCCTGACCCGGTCGGGCCTATCGGTCGGCGGCGAGGCGGACGCCGAGGCCGATGAAGAGCGTGCCGGTCGCGGCGTCGATTCGGCGCCGGGCCGCGCGCCGACCGCGGAGCCAGCCGCCGATCCGGCCGGCCAGCACGCCGACCGCGCCGTCGACGATGAACTCGAGCACGATCAGGATCGCGCCGAGCACGGCGAACTGCAGCCAGACCCGCCCGAGCGACGGGTCGACGAACTGGGGCAGGAACGCGATCGTGAACGTGACCATCTTCGGGTTGAGCAGGTTCGTCATCAGCCCGTTGAGGTAGGCGCGGCGGCCCGAGACCGGCTCCGCGGACGGAAGGTCGCCGGACCCGCGCCGACGGATGATCTGGACGCCCAGGTAGATCAGATAGATCCCGCCGACGACCCGGACGACCGTGAACGCGACCGGCACCGCCGCGAACAACGCGGTGAGCCCGGCCGCGGCCAGCGCGACGTGCACGGCCTCGCTGGTCGCCACCCCCGCGGTGGCGAGCAGCCCGGCCCGCGGGCCGCCGCGCATGCCGCAGCCGAGGATGTACAGCATGTCGGGCCCCGGCATCACCATCGCGACGAGCGTGGTGGCTGTGAACAGCACGAGCAGGTGAAAGGACATGCCCGGAGCATGTCAGCTCACGGCCGGGCTGCGCCGCTCGATGAGCACGACGTCGCGCCACGTGCCGTGCCGCTGCCCGATCCGCTCCCGGGTGCCGACCACCCGGAAGCCGGCCGCGGCGTGCAGGGCCAGGCTCGCGGCGTTCTCCGGGAACACCCCCGACTGGAGCGTCCAGATACCGGCCTTCTCGGTCGAGGAGATCAGCGCGTCGAGCAGGGCACGACCGACGCCGCGGCCGGCGGCGTCCGGATGAACGTAGACCGAGTGTTCGGCGACGCCCGCGTAGGCCGGCCGTCCGGAGACGGGCGCGCAGGCGACCCAGCCGACCACCGACCGTTCGACGAAGACGAACCGGTGCTCCGGCAGGCGCGCGGCCGAGAACGTCTCCCAGGACGGGACCGACGTCTCGAACGTGGCCAGCCCGGTCTCGATACCGAGCCGGTAGATCTCCAGGACGGCGGACGCGTGCGCCGGGGTCATCGAACGGATCACGGAGCCGCGAACAATCCGGTCTCCGGGGGCAGGTCGGCGATGGAGCTCTCCAGACGGTGATGGTGTTTCGCCGACAGATCGAGCAGGTCATCGGCGTCGCGGGCCACGAACGCGGCCAGCATCGCGTGGTGATCGGCGTGTAGCGCGGACCGCTCCTCGACGCCGATGTAGGCCATCGGGCGGCACGGCTCGGTGACGTTCCAGGCCGATTCCAGGACGTAGCGCAGCCGCTGCATGCCCGACGGCGCGAGCAGCGCCATGTGGAACCGGCGGCTCTCCCGGTGGTAGGCGGCCGAGTCGTCGTCGGTCACGGCCTGCTCCAGGGCCGTGAGTGCTTCGGTGGCCCGCGCGTCGTCCCGAGGGCCGGCCAGACCGACGGCGGCCGCCAGCGCGGCCGCCTCCAGCACCCGCCGGACGACGTACACCTCGCGGAGCTCGGCCAGCGTGAGCTGGGCGACCGCGTACCCGCCGCGCGGGCGATGGTCGACGAGACCTTCGCCGATCAGCGTCATCAGCGACTCGCGGACCGGGATCGGGCTGACCGCGAACCGCTCCGCGACCTCGCCGACCGCGATCGGCGCGCCGGGCGGCACCTCGCCGGCCAGAATCACCCGGCGCAGCTCGTTGAGCACCTCGGCCTGCGACGCCCCCGGGATCGGGGCGACCTTGGAGGCGAAGTACGAGGAACGTCTCTTGGCCACCATGGATCCACGGTAGGCGTCGGCGGTTTCGTTCACGTCAAAACGAAGGGCTCCATCAGCCCGGTGTAGGCCTTCGCCGGTGGTGGGGCGTACTCGAGCCGGGTGCTGGTCCGCAGGCCCAGCGCGACCAGGCTCTCGACCATCTTCGTCGCGGCCGCGACCCCGTCGACGACCGGGACGCCGATCGACGCGCTGATCCGGGCGCACAGCTCGGCCATCCCGGCGCAGCCCAGCACGATCACGTCGGCCTCGTCCTCGGCGACCGCCCGGCGGCACTCGTCGGTGATGCGTCGGAAAGCGTCCGGGGACTCCAGTTCGAGCACCGGGATCTCGCACGCTCGGACGCGCCGGCAGGCGTCCGCCAGACCGAAGCGGGAGGCGAGCTCCCAGGCGCGCCCGGCCGTCCGGCCCAGCGTCGTGACGACGCTGAACGTGCGGCCGAGCAGCACCGCGGTGCGCATCGCGCCCTCGGCGATGCCGATCACCGGGCCGGACGCGAGCTCGCGGGCCGCGTCGACCCCCGGGTCGCCGAAGCAGCCGACGACGTACCCGTCGGCGCCGCCGGCGCCGACGACCTGCAGGAGGCCGGGAACGGCGAGCGCCTCGTCGTAGTGGCTCTCGATCGAGGCCGGACCCATCGGAGAGGTCACGGCCTCGATCGTGGTGCCCGCCGCGGCCACGGCCGCGGCGCACACCCCCATCTGCTCGGTCATCGACGCGGTGGTGTTCGGGTTGACGATGCGGATCAACACGAAACGGTCCTCAGGCCGCGGGCACGGAGTTCGGGATCCGCGACTTCAGCGCGAAGTAGATCGCGAACGCGATGCCGGCTCCGATGAACCAGCTGAACGCGGCCACGTCCGACGACGCGGTGAACACGATGATCACGCCGATCACCGCGGCGACCGCCGTCGCCAGGATGGCGACCGGGTTGTAGCCCTTGAGGTAGTGGTACCGCCCGCCGGGGCGCAGCGTGTAGAGGTCGTCCACGACGACCTGCTGCCGCTTGACCAGGTAGTAGTCCGCGATCAGGACGCCGTAGAGCGGACCGATGAACGCGCCCAGGACGTCCAGGGTGTAGTGGATCGTGTCGGGCGAGTTGTAGAGGTTCCACGGGGTGATCAGCACCGAGCCGACCGCGGCGATCATGCCGCCGGCCCGCCAGCTGATCCGCTGCGGCGAGACGTTGGAGAAGTCGAACGCCGGCGAGACGAAGTTCGCGACGATGTTGATGCCGATCGTGGCGATCATGAACGTCAGCGCGCCGAGCACCACCGCGAACGTGCTGTCGAGCCGGGCGACGGTCTCCACCGGGTCGGTGAGCAGCTCGTTGAAGACCGGCCGGGTCGCCGCCGCGGTCACCACGACCAGGATCGCGAACACCAGGAAGTTGACCGGCAGCCCGAGGAAATTGCCCTTCTTCACCGCGCCGAACGTCTTGCCGTAGCGGGCGAAGTCGCCGTAGTTCAGCATCGGACCGGAGAAGTAGGAAACGACGAGCGCGATCGCGATGATCGTTTCCTGCCAGGCCGGCCAGCCGGTCAGCGTCTCGCCGCTCTCCGACAGGTTGAAGTCGAGATTCGACCAGCCCGCTTTCCAGACGAGGTAGGCGGCGAGCGCGAACATCACCAGATAGACGGCCGGGCCGCAGAAGTCGATGAATTTCTTGATCGCTTCCATGCCGCGCCAGAACACGATCGCCTGCAACACCCACATCACGCCGAATCCCGCCCAGCCGAGCGCGGAAAGGCCGAGGAAACCGTGCTGGTCGACGTCGGCCCAGGGGGCGAGGCCGTCGTCGAGGCGCAGGGCCACCACGATCAGCGCGGCCGAGGCCAGATAGGTCTGGATGCCGTACCAGGCGACCGCGATCAGGCCCCGGATGATCGCCGGGATGTTGGCGCCGAGCACGCCGAACGGGATGCGGGAGGCGACCGGATAGGGCGTTCCGGTGCGCTGGCTCGGGCGGGCGACCAGATTGCACAGGAAGTAGACGATCGTGATGCCGATCAGCAGCGCGATCAGTACCTGCCAGGCGACCAGCCCGAGTGCGAACAGGCTCCCCGCGGTGAGATAGCCGCCGACACTGTGGACGTCGGACATCCAGAACGCGAAGAAGTTGTACGACGTCCAGCTCTGGTTCTTGAGTGGCGCGAGATCCTCGTTGGCCAGGCGTGGGTCGTAATCGGGTTTGATGATTCCGTCGCCGGCCGCGTGGCTGTGCGTTTCGGCGGGTAATTCGGTCGGTGAGGCAGTCACTTCGCTCATGTGGGCTCCTCGGTCGTCCGTCGAGGAAGCACGCTAGGCCCGCGAAATTGCGCGCCTATTGCCGCGCGGATATATCTGCGAAAGCGGCGTCACCTGTACGAGCGACTGGCCGGCGTCGGGGCGGTCTTCCTGTGCGCGCAGGAGAAGAAGCCGGCCGCGCGGCCGTCGTCGGCCTGCGAGTTGGGCCGCCGGTCGCGAGCTGGCCCGGCTGGCTCGCGCGGTCGAGCGGGTCGAGCCGCATCGGGGCCGCTCACCCGGACGCTCGACTTCGTGGTCGCCGGGCACCCGGTTCGTGGCCACCGCGGTGCTGGTCGACGTCCACCGGATCGGTCTGCAACAGCCCGACACCCGGCGACGGCGGGTCACGGTCGGGAGAAGCGAGCCTCTCGGCTGCCGTGAACCTTCTTCGGGCGGCGCCCGTGTCAGCGTGGGATCCACCCAGCATGAGGGGCCACCGTGACCGTACTGACCCTGACGCCCGGCACGTTCCGGGCCGATCGCCGCACCGAGCTCGGCGCCCAGCCGCCGGTGACGCGGCCCCGTGTGTCACCACAGCACCAGGCCGCACCGGCCTACGGGCGGCCGGACGACGCGGTGCCCTACAGTCAGGGTCTGTCCCGCGACGCGGTGCCACGAGGGGAGCGGCGGATGGTCCGAAGCGCTGGTCAGCGACCCGGCCCGGCCGGTAACGAAGCGCTGATCCGGTCGCTGTTCGCCGAGCACGGACGAGCGCTGCTGGCTTACGTCACCCGCCTGACCGAAGACCGGGCCCTGGCCGAGGACATCGTCCAGGAGACGATCCTCCGGGCCTGGCGCAATCCCGACGTGATGGTGAACGGCAAGGGGTCGGTACGAGGATGGCTGCTCACCGTGGCCCGCAACATCGTGATCGACCACACCCGCGCCCGGGCGGCCCGCCCCACCGAGGTTCCCGAGGTGCCCTACAAGCCGCCGGTCGCCCGTGACCACGCCGACAACGTCGTCAATCAGATGGTCGTGATGGACGCGCTGGAGCAGCTGCCACCGGAGCACCGCGACGTCCTCATTCAGATCTACCTGCGGGGCCGCACCATCAAGGAGGCGGCCGACGCTTTAGGAGTACCGGTCGGGACAGTGAAGAGCAGAACGTTCTACGCGCTGAGAACCTTGCGCGACACGTTCGGCGGCCGGGACGCGGGCCTCGGGATGGTGACCCGGTGACCGCGCCGCACGGGCACGTCGACATCGCGGGCTACCTGTTCGGCCTGCTGGACCCGGTCGAGTACCGCCGGGTCGAAGAGCACCTCGCCACCTGCCCGGCCTGCCGGCACGAGGTGACGGTCCTGCGTGAGATCGAGGACGCGCTGGACGAGGTTCCGCCCGAGCTGTTCATGGACGGACCGGATCCGGAAGCCGACCTGCTGCTGCAGCGCACGCTGCGGGCGGCGCGGGAGGAGTCCGCGGCCAAGCCCGGCCGCGGCCGATTTCTGATCGCCGGGGCCGCCGCCGTCGTCGCGCTCGCCATCGGGATCGGTGGCGGTGTCGTCGTCGGACGCTCGGGTGAACCGCAGACCCCGATCGCCGGACCGTCCGCGTCGGCCACCGTTCCGGGCACGCGGACGGTCGCCGCGACCGACCCGTCGACCGGCGCGCACCTGACCGCGACCGTCGTCCCGGCCAGCGGCTGGGTGCACGTGAACGCGCTGCTCAAGGGCATCAAGGCGGGCGAGGAGTGCCGGATGGTCGTGCGCGGGAAGGACGGTACGGAGAAGGAAGCGGGCAGCTGGGTGATCTCGGAGAAGGCGGCCAACGCGGCCAACGGCTGGATGGTCACCGGCAACGCGGCGATCGCGCCCGATGACGTCGAGTCGGTCGAGATCGTCACCACCGCGGGGCGTCATCTGGTTACCGTCGAGGTGTGAGCTCGACGTTTCGGGATGAACCGCCTGACCGGACCCTGCTCACGTTCGTGCTCGTGGTCGTCGCGTTCGGGGTGGTCGTAGCGTCGTGCGCCGGCGGGGTCGCCGGTCTCCAGCGGCTCTACGGCCGCCCGCCCGGGCCCGACGTCGGCAGCTCGTCGCTGGTGGCGGCCCGCACCGAGGCCGCCCGGCTGGTGGCCGCCGCGTCCGGCGCGATCACGCCGGCCGGCAGCGAACCGATCGACTCCGCACAGTACGACGCCTGCTTCCGCGGGTCGCGGGAGTTCATGCGCTGGGACCGCTTCTCCTGGCGCTGCGCGAGCCGGCACACCGCGGTGCGGTCGGTCGCGCTGACCAGCCTGCCGACCGCGATCCGCGAGGCGCAGGCCGATCTGATCAGCGCCGGCTGGCACAAGGAGTACGACTACCTCGACCAGGAGATGACCGACCGGGTCCTGGCCGACCCGACCGTCACCCCGCGCCCGTCGCCGTCGATCGCCCCGCTGGACGGGATCGTGCAGGCGGCCGGGTACTCGTTCGAGGGCACCCGGGTCGACCTCGGTTTCGGCCGCCCGGCGCCCGGCTTCGTCGCGTCCTGCCTGCGGTTCCAGGAGGTGCAGATCGAGTCGGTGACCCGGCCGTACTGGGTGCGGAAGGGCCCGGTGCTGCGGACCGGGCGGCTCTACGCGGTCGGCCCGTCGACGTTGCTGCTGACCGTGACCGCCCAGCGCACCTGGTTCAGTCGCTGACGTGGCCGGCCGGGGAGTCGCGGCGGCCTACCTGGGGTTTTGGCCGTGGCCCCGGTTTTGTCGTAGGGGTGGGGGAGGGTTTCCGGCATGAGCGAACTCGGCGGACCTCGCGATCTCCGGTGGCCGAATCGGTCCGGAAGACGAAGACTGGGGGCGTGAGGAGGTCGCAGCCGGGTTGCGCTGGTCGAACGTGGCTGGACCAGCCCCTCCGGCCAGAACTACTTCGTGGAGCCGCCCACCCATGACATCGGACCGCACTCCGAATGCGCACCTGACCCACGCGTCGAGCCCGACCCACCCCCGCCCGTTCGTGAACCCGCCCCGCTCGGCCCCGCCCCGGTCGACCTCGCGCTGGGCGTGCCACCCGGCGCGCGAAGGGGTAAGCCCGACTCTTCAGGAAGCAAGGCCGGAACTTCGGGAATCGGATGAACCAATCTTCGTCGTGCGACGTGCTCACCTGGTGAACTTCAGTCGCACCCACGCGGTGATTCCTGCCGAGCCCGCCCCGGACCCGACAGTTGAAGGTGGTGACCGATGACCACGACCGCTCCGGCGACCGTTCGCGTCCTCGCACGAGCAAAGCTCCCGACCCGCCACGGCGTCTTCGACGCCGTGTGTTTCTCCGGCAGCGACGACGTCGAACACCTGGCCCTCTCCATCCGGACGCCTCTGGGCGGGACGTCGTTGAACGGGTCGCCCCTCGGCGAGCCGTCCGACGGCGAACGGCCCGGCGACGGGCCGCTGGACGACGACCCGCCGATCGTCCGCGTGCACTCGGAGTGCCTGACCGGCGAGGCGCTCGGGTCCCAGCGCTGTGACTGCGGCCCGCAGCTCGACTCCGCGCTCCGCCTGGTCGCCGAGACCGGCCGGGGGATGGTTCTGTATCTGCGCGGGCACGAGGGCCGGGGCATCGGCCTGGCCCAGAAGATCCGGGCCTACGCGCTGCAGGAGGCCGGCCTGGACACGGTCGAGGCCAACCTCGAGCTCGGCGAGCCGGTCGATCGGCGCAGCTATGGCCCGGCGGCGGCGTACCTGCGCCAGATCGGCGTCGACTCGATCCGGCTGCTGACCAACAACCCCGACAAGGTGGCCGCGTTACGCGCGGCCGGGGTCCAGGTCGCCGAGGTGCTGCCGATGCCGGCCGCGCCGGTTCCGGCGAACGAGGCCTACCTGGCGACGAAGACCGAGCGGATGGGCCACCGCGGCCTCCGCCTCGGCGACGAGGGCCTGAGCTGAGCCATCGCTAGGCCGAGGCGGCGCGTGGCGATGCCCACGCGCCGCTGCGGCCCCGCGCCGCTGCGGCCCCGCGCCGCTGCGGCCCCGCGCCGTGACGCGGCCCCGCGCCGTGACGCGGCCCCGCGCCGCTCGCGGCCGGGCTTCGTGACGCTGCGCCGGTCGCGGTGCCGCGCCGGTCGCGGTCGGGTGCCGTGGTGCTGCGCCGTTCGCGGTGCCGCGCCGGTCGCGGTCGGGTGCCGTGACGCTGGGCCGTTCGCGGTCCTGCGCCGGTCGCGGTCGGGCGTCGTGGTGCTGCGTCGGTCGCGGCTCCGCGCCGGTCGCGGTTGGGCGTCGTGACGCGTATGAAGGATGGTGGTTCGTCCATGCAACCGAGGAGCGCCGATGGCGTCCGTCTCCCTGCATCCGCGTCACGGAACCCACGCGCCGACCAGCGGCTCGCCCGGCCGACGGCCCGGGTCCGTGCGCCGGACGAGCACCGTCGACATGCTCCGCCCGGACGGGCTGACCGGCCGGGTCGTGGTCGACGCGCGCGCCCGCGACCGGAGCGACACGGCCGAGGCGATGACCCGCGTCTCGGCCGAGATCGACTACCTGTCCGGGTGGACGCTGCTCTCGCTCTCGGCCGACCCGCCGGACGAGCGGCTCGCCGCGCTCACCGGGGCGTCCGCCGGCGGCGGGTTCCGCCGCCGGGTCCAGGAGACCCTTCCCGACCACTATGCGGACGCGACCCGCCTGCACCTGTTGCTCGACGACTTCCCGGTGGCCGCGCTGGTCAGCGGCGTCGCGCTGCACGCGGCGGGCATCGGGGCCCGGGGCGGCTCGGCCCGGGCGATGGCCCGGCAAGCCGACCTCTGCTCGGGCTGGCGCACCGACGGCACGATCATGATCGGCATCACCCGTGACGACGCGATCCCGATCGTCACCGGCCCCGAAGCGCCCCCGCTGACCGGCCCCGCCAACCCCGAAACCCCCGCCGGCCGCGAAACCCCCGCCGGCCGCGAAACCCCCGCCGGCCGCGAAACCCCCGCCGGCCGCGAAACCCCCGCCGGCCGCGAAACCCCCGCCGGCCCCGAAGACCCAGGCCCCGCAGACCCCGCAGCCTGGCACGACCTGCCGCCGCTGCCCGCCCACGCCGTCCGGCGCGCCCGGCGCCTCGACGTCTGGGCCGAGGACGGCGCCTGGCAACTCGACAGCCTCTACCGCGACTCGCACGTGGACGCCGACGGCCGCGAGACCGTGATCCACGAGTGGTCGCTGCGCGCCCGCGTCGACCCGGACGACTTCACGATCCTGGCCATCGAGGCGATCCCGCGCGTGCTGCCGTGGACCGAGTGCCCGTCGGCCGGGGCCAGCGCCGCCCGCCTCACCGGCCTCGACGTCCGCGAACTACGGCCGCTGGTCCGGCGCGAGTTCACCGGCATCTCGACCTGCACCCATCTCAACGACCAGATGCGCCAGCTCTCCGACGTCCCCGCGCTGGTGAGGTTTTCCGCACTGTCCTAGTGCGGAACGCCTGGTCGAACGGGTGGTCGGCCCCATGGCCGGGCGCGGCCGGAATTTCTAGCGTTCCCACCATGACCTTTGTGGATACCGGCGGCTGGGCCGTCGACCTGATGGACGCGCTCGGCGGGCCCGGCGCCGGCCTGGCGATCGCGGCCGAGAACCTGTTCCCACCCCTGCCGAGCGAGGTGATTCTGCCTTTGGCCGGCTTCGCGGCCTCGCGCGGTGAGCTGAGCCTGGCCGGCGCCCTGTTCTGGACGACGCTCGGCTCGCTGGCCGGCGCGCTGGTCCTCTACGGGATCGGCGCCTGGTTCGGACGTGACCGGATCCGCGCGATCGTGGCCCGCTTACCGCTGGTGAACCTGGCCGACGTCGACCGCACCGAGGCCTGGTTCGCTCGCCACGGCGGCAAGGCCGTGTTCTTCGGCCGGATGATCCCGATCTTCCGTAGCCTGATCTCGATCCCGGCCGGCGTCGAGCGGATGCCACTGGGCCGGTTCGCGCTCTACACGACGCTCGGCAGTCTGCTCTGGAACACCGTGTTCGTGCTGGCCGGGTACGTCCTGGGTGAGCAGTGGTGGCGGGTCGAGCGGTACGCCGAGGTGTTCGAGTACGCGGTGATCGCGCTGGTGCTGGCCGCGGTCGGCTGGTTCGGAATCGGACGCTACCGGCGCTACCGGCAGCTCCGCCGGGGGACACTGGTCCGGTGACGTGGGGCATCCGGGCCGGGCGGATCGGGGTCGGCGTGGCGCTCGGTGCGGCGACCGGGCTGCTCGCCGCGGCTTTCCTGGTCGTCGCCGGTCTCGTGCTGCTCGGGACGGCCGGGCGCGGCTCGGCCCGGCTCGGGTCGGTGGCCGGTCGGCTGGCCGCGCTCGACCGGCGCCGGGTCGAGCGGTTCCTCGGCCCGGTGGCGGGCGCGAACAACGCGGTCGCCTACCTCGCCCTCCGGGTGCCGGTCGGGCTGTTCGGCGGGCTGCTGCTCGGGCTGCTGACCTGGGGTGCGGGGTCGGTCGCGGTGCTCTCGATCGGCTGGGTCGTCGGCTGGGAGCCCCTCGACGGTCTCGAGCCCTCTCCGTTCAACGTCGTCTACCTGCTCGGGCTCGCGGCCGTGCTGGGGTTCCTCACCCTGTCGGGGATCGTGGCGTTCGCCCGCTTCGACCACTGGGTCGCCGAGCGGTTGCTCGGCCCCGGGTCGCGCGCCGTCTACGAGCAGCGGATCGCCGAGCTGTCCGTCGCCCGGGCCGCGGTCGTCACCGCCGTCGATGCCGAACGTCGGAGGATCGAACGGGATCTGCACGATGGCGTCCAGCAGAGGCTCGTCGCCGTAGGCATGCTGCTGGGGCGAGCCCGACGGCTCGACCCGGCCGACGCCCGGCAGGCCGACCTGCTGCGGCAGGCCCACGACGAGGCGGCCGACGCGCTCGTCGACCTGCGGGAGGTGTCCTGGCGGGTCTTCCCGGCCGCGCTCGACGCGGGCGGCCTGCCGGCCGCGCTGGAGACGGTCGCGGACCGGTCGCCGCTGCCGGTGATGCTGACGTTCGATCTGGACGAAAGGCCGGTGAGCGCCGTCGAGACCGTCGCGTACTTCGTGGTCAGCGAGGCGGTGACCAACGCGATCAAGCACGCCGGGGCGTCGGCGGTCGACGTCGCCGTGCGTCGGGCCGGAGGGACACTGCACGTCCGGGTCACCGACGACGGGGCCGGCGGCGCCGAGCCGGCCGGCGGTGGGCTGACCGGCCTGCGTCAGCGGGTGGCGGCGCTCGACGGGCGGTTCGCGGTGTCCAGCCCGGCCGGCGGGCCGACGACGATCGAGGCGGTGCTGCCGTGCGGCTGATGCTCGCGGAAGACTCAGCGCTGCTCCGGGTGGGGCTGGAACGCCTGGTCGCCGACGAGGGCCACGAGGTCGTCGCCTCGGTGGGGGACGCCGACGCGCTGCTCGCCGCGGTCGCCGCCGGGCCGCCGGACGTCGTCGTGCTGGACGTGCGGATGCCGCCGACGCACACCGACGAGGGGCTGCGGGCGGCGTTGCGCATCCGTGAGCGGTGGCCCGGGGTGGGCGTCCTCGTGCTGTCTCAATACGTCGAGAAGAACTACGCGGCGGAGCTGCTGGGCAGCACCGCCTCGGGCGTGGGGTACCTGCTGAAGGACCGGGTGATCCGGGTCGAGGAGTTCCTCGACGCGCTGACCCGGGTCGGCGACGGCGGAGCGGCGTTCGACCCGGAGGTCGTGCGCCAGTTGCTGGCCCGGCCGGCCCGCGTCGACCCGCTGGTCCGGCTCACCGCCCGGGAGCGGGAGGTGCTCGGGCGGATGGCCGAGGGCCAGACCAACGGGCGGATCGGCGCGGACCTGGTGATCTCCCAGTCCGCGGTCGAGAAGCACGTGAACGCGATCTTCGAGAAGCTCGGGCTGTCGGCCGAGGGCGGCTACAGCCGACGAGTCCTCGCCGTCCTGCGGTACCTCAGTGCATGATCCGACGTAACTGGCGGGCCTGGGCGACGAGCGTTCCGTCGGCGGTGTGCAGCGTCGTGTCGTCCACGCACAGGTCGTCCGTCGCCCAGGCCGTGGACTGACGGAGCCGGAACCACGCGTCGGGCGCGGACGCGGCCGGGGTGAAGTGGGCGGTCAGCTCGGCGGTGGGGATCATGACCGGCGCGGTCAGCGTCGCGAACAGGCCCGGGGGAAGCGCGTCGAGCAGGATCGCGGCGACCTCCGGCGCACTGAACGCCCGATGACTGAACGCCGTACTCCGGAGCCGGATCCAGACGTCGAACGCCGGATCGGCCCCTCCGGCCAACGGCCGGGCCGCGTTGACCGGACGGATCTCGAAGTGCTGTCCGATCGGGACGAACGCGGCCGGCAGCTCGAGCAGCGGACACGCGTCGGGGGAGGGCGCGGGGGCGTCGGGAAGGAAGCCGCGGACCGGGCCGGGCGCGGTCCGGACCACCCGGACCAGGCCGGTGAGCGCCCGGCCGATCGAGGCCGACACCGTCGCGGTCCGGCCCGGGTGTACGACGGTCGCGTCGACGACGACCTCGTCCGGGCGGACCGGAGCGAAGTAGTGCGCGGTGACCGTCGCCGGGGTGCCCGGCACCAGGTCGGTCGCCGTCCGCAGCAGCGCGGCCAGCAGCACACCGCCGTGCACCCCGGCGAAGCCCAGCCAGGTCTCGTCCAGCTTCGTCGTCACCGGGTCTCCGCCGCGACCACGCTCGGGGAGACCGCGGGTGTGCGGCGGGCCGTCGAGAGGCCGAGCGCGGCTCCGGCCGAGACCAGCGCGATCGCGGCGATCACCCACCACGTGCGCTGGAAGGCCGCGTGGGCCTGCGCCCAGCCGACCGGCGAGCCCAGCACCGCGACCAGCACGCTGACCCCGATCACCGTGCCGACCTGGCGGCTCATGTTGACGATCGCGCTGCCGGTCGCCGACCGGGCCGGCGGCAGCGAGGCGGTCGCGGTGGCCAGGATTGTCGGCAGCGTCAGCCCGACTCCGACCCCGCCGAGCAGCCAGCCCGGCAGCAGCTCGGTGAAGTAGGCGGGCGTCGGCCCGACCGAGGTCAGCATCAGCACGCTGCCGGCCGCCCAGAGCGCGCACCCGATCGCCGCCAGCCATCCGGCCGGCACCCGCCGGATCAGCGCGGCCCCGCCGAGCGCGAACACCGGCACCATCAGGGGGCCGGGCGCCACCGCGAGCCCGGTCTTCACCGCCGAGTAGCCCCACACCTCCTGCAGGAACAGGATCCCGCCGAGCAGGCCGGCCGCGAACGCGGCGCTGAACAGCCAGATCGCCAGGTTGGCCCAGGCGTACGTCCGCACCCGGAACAGCGCCAGGTCGATCAGCGGCGACGGGTGGCGCGCGGTGTTCACCGCGAACCCGGTCAGCGCGACCGCCGCGACCGCGAACGACACCAGCACCCCGGTGCTGCCCCAGCCCCAGTCGTTCCCCTCGACCAGCGCCAGCGACAGCGCGCCGATCCCGACCGTCAGGACGGCCGCGCCGACCAGGTCGAGGTCGGTGTCCGGGTCCGGCACCCGGTAGTCCGGTACGGCGCGCAGCGCCGCAAAGACCAGGACCACACCCATGGGGACGTTGATGAGGAAGATCCAGCGCCAGGACAGTTCGACGAGCAGCCCGCCGACGACCGGGCCGATCGCGGCGGCCAGGGCGTTGGTGGCCGCCCAGATCCGGACCGAGAACGCCCGCCGCTCGGCCGGGACCGCGTGCAGCAGCAGGCCCATGCTGGTCGGGGTCAGCGCGGCCGCGCCGATCGCCTGCACGACCCGGAACCCGACCAGCGCGGCGACCGAGGGGGCGAGCGCGCAGGCCGCGCTGGCCGCGGTGAACACGATCAGGCCGCCGACGAACGCCCGCCGGTTGCCGATCCGGTCGGCCCAGCGCCCGATCGGGATCAGCAGGGCCGCGTAGACGATCGCGTACCCGTTGAGGATCCAGCTCAGGTCGCCGAGCGAGTGCCCGGGGAAGCTCCGGCCGATGTCGGCGAAGGCCACGTTGACGACGAACAGGTCGAGGCCGGCCAGGAACGGGGCTCCGCACAGGATCGCGAGCACCTGACTTGACTTCTGCATAGTCAGGGACGCTACGGGGCTGGCTACGGTGATGTCTAGTCAGGGGTAGCCTGGGCCACATGCCGATGACGCTCGAGGGTCCGCTGGCCGATCGCGCCCGCTGGCAGGCCGACGCCTGCTCGGTCGGCAAGGCGATGGACGTCGTCGGGACGCGGTCGGCGATGTTGCTGATCCGGGAGGCGTTCTACGGCACGACCCGGTTCGACGATTTCGCGAGCCGGGTCGGGATCACCGACGCGATCGCGGCCGCGCGGCTCAAGGAGCTGGTGGCGGCCGGGATCTTCGCCAAGCGGCCGTATCGGGAGCCGGGCCAGCGCACGCGGTACGAGTACGTGCTGACGGAGATGGGGCAGGATCTGCTGCCTGCGCTGCTCGCGTTGATGCGGTGGGGGGACCGGTATCTGCAGGAGGGTGGGGAGGGGCCGGTGGACGTCGTGGCGGCTGAGACCGGCGAGCCGGTCGAGGTTTCGCCGCGCACGTCGGAGGGGGTCGCGGTGGACGCGGACGCGCTGAAGGTCCGCCTCAATCGCCGGCGGGCGCCTCGCTAGCGCTGCCTTCCCCGGAGGCGGGGCCGGCCGCGCCGGCCGGGCCGGCCGCTGGGGCTGGGCTCGCGACTAGCTCGCGGAGCGTGCGTCGGTGCCAGAGCACCAGGTCAGGCCCCGGGTTGATGCCGAGTTCGGCGACGAGCCGCTCGCGGTAGTGGTCGTAGCGCGACAAAGCTTCGTCCACCGGCTCGATACGGAGGAGCTCGAGCAGCACCTCTTCGTCCCGGGGTAGCTCGTCGACCAGCGCGCAGAGCAGCGGCAACGCCTGCGCGGGCTCTCCCAGCCGGGCGAGCGCCAGCGCCCGGGCCCGCACCAGCACCCGGTGCACGCCCTCGGCGTTGGGCTCGGTCGACGGCTCGGTCGACCACAGCGCCAACCCGGCCTCGGCCGCGTCCAGTGCCGCGGCGGGGTTCCCGCCCGCCGCTTCCCGGTCGGCCGTGTCCGCCAACTCGTGCAGCCTCGCGAGGTCGATCACGCCCCGAGCCTAGCCCCGATGCCTGCGGCGACCCGTGGGAGGCATGGCTGGGGGCGTGAGCGGGAACCGCTCCGGACGTGAGCGAGCATCCGCGGAGCGCACCGAACCAGTCCGGCGTCTCCCTCGATCTCAGGGACAAGAAAGCGCTGGTCACCGGGTCTACCCAAGGCATCGGGCACGCGATCGCGCGCGGGTTGGCGTCGGCCGGGGCACAGGTCGTGGTCAACGGCCGGTCGGCCGACCGGGTCGACGCGGCCGTGAAGCAGATCCGGGCCGACGTCCCCGGGGCCGACGTCCGCGGCGCCGCGGCCGACGTCACGACCGCCGAGGGAGCCGACGCGGTCCGCGACGCAGTGCCCGACCTGGACATCCTCGTCAACAACCTGGGCATCTTCGGGGCGAAGCCCGTGCTCGAGATCGACGACGACGAGTGGCGCCGGTACTTCGACGTCAACGTGCTGTCCGGCGTCCGGCTGACCCGCACGTTCCTCCCCGGGATGATCGAGCGCGGCTGGGGCCGGGTGATGTTCATCAGCAGCGACTCGTCGGTGGTCACGCCGGTCGAGATGGTGCACTACGGCATGACGAAGACCGCGCTTCTGGCGGTGTCGCGCGGGTTCGCGAAGGCCGCGGCCGGCACCGGCGTGACCGTCAACTCGGTGATCGCCGGTCCGACCCACACCGGCGGCGTCGAGGACTTCGTCGCCGAGCTGGTCGGCGACGATCTGCCGTGGGATGAAGCACAGGCGCGATTCATGCGCGAGCACCGCCCGCAGTCGCTGCTCGAGCGGCTGATCGAGCCCGAGGAGATCGCCCATATGGTCACGTACCTCGCGTCCGACCTGGCGTCGGCCACCACCGGCGGCGCGGTACGCGTCGACGGCGGGTACGTCGACTCCATCCTGCCCTAGCCCCGCCGTAGGCTGACGCAGTGCGCGTCTTCATCAGCAGCACGTCCGCCGAGTCGGCCGACTATCGGCGGGCCGCTCTCGAGGTCTGCCGCCGTCTCGGCGGCGAGCCGGTCGACGCCTACCTCACACCCGACCCCGCCGAACGGCGGGCCGCCCTGCGCCGCTGCGATCTCCTCGTGCTGCTGGTCGGGGCCGACTTCGGAGACGGGCCGGAAGGCACGCACGCCTCGTACCTGGAGCTCGAGTACGAGTGGGCGGCCGCGCGCGAGCGTCCCCGCGTGCTGCCGTTCGCGGTCGGCACGTCCCCGCGCGACAGCGACGTCGGCCGCTTCGCGATCGTCCTGCGCACCCGCCACGGGCTGACCGAGACGCGCACCGTCCCGGAGTTCCGCGCCGCGCTGCTGCGCGCGCTCGCCCCCTACGCCGGGGATCCGGTCCCGGCCCCGACCGTGCCGGCTCCGCCGGCCTTCCACGCGGTCCCGCCGTACGCGGGCAGCGCTCCGTTCACCGGCCGGGCCGACGCGTTGGCGACGCTCGACGTGTGGGGACGCTCGTCCGACCCGGTGCTCGTGGTCGAGTCGATCGGCGGCATCGGCAAGAGTGCGCTGACCTGGCACTGGGCCCAGCACCGGGCGCCTACGGTCATCGACGGGCTGCAGGGCCGGTTCTGGTGGAGCTTCTACGGGCAGTCGGCGTCGATCGTCCGGTTCCTGCGCGAGGTGCTGGTCTACGTCTCCGGGCGGTCACGGGAGGACGTCGGCCGCCTCGGGCGCACCGAACTCACCGAGGAGGTGCTGGCCGCCTTACGCGAGCGGCCCTACCTGATCGTGCTCGACGGGTTCGAGCGCCTGCTCACCGCGTACCACCGGTTCGACCCGTCGAAGCTGCGCGACGAGGACGTCGAGCCGGCCCGGCGGTCGCTGATCGAGCCGCACGCCGACGAGGTGATCCGGGCGCTCTGCTCGGCCGGTCCGTCGAAGGTGCTGATGAGCACCCGGCTGATCCCCGACGTCGTGGCCGGTCGGTTCGGCCGCCGCGCGGACGGCATCGCCCACCTGCGGCTTCCCGGTCTCACCGACGACGACACGGCCGCGCTGCTCGAGCGGCTCGGCGTCGAGGGCGACGCGCGCGAGTTCTTCTCCGGCCTCGACAACCACCCGCTGCTCGTCGGCATCGTCGCCGGGCTGGCCCGCGAGCACCCGGGCGGTCTGGCGGGCTGGCTCGCCGACCCCGAGGGCGGCGCGGGCCTGGGCCCGGACGACAAGGCCGACGCCGGCCTCGGCCCGGACAAGGGCCTGGCGCAGCGTCGCGCCCGGCTGCTCGACATCGCGCTCGCCGCCGCCCCCGCCCCGCACCGCCAGTTGCTCGGCTGGATCTCCGTGTTGCCGGGTGCGGTCGACTGGCCGACGATGGAGGCGATCAACCCGTTCCGCCCCATGAACGCCCGGGAATGGGCCGAGGAAGGCGCCGACAACGCCGACGCCCGGCTCGACGTCGCCCTGACCGATCTCGAAGACCGCGGCCTGCTCTGGTGGGACCGCTCGGACAACACCTACGACCTGCACCCGATCGTCCGCGCGTACGTACACGACACGCTGGAGGCACCGGAGCGAGTGGCGGCCAACGAGCGGATCCGTGATCACTTCCAGGCCCTCCCGCAGGAGGACCCGGCCGCCGCCACCAGCGTCGAAGACCTGCGCCAGACCCTCACGCTGTTCTACTCCCTGGTCGGCGCCGGGCAGCTCGCCGAGGCCGGCGTGGTCTGGTCCCGCGGCCTCGGCGACCCGCTGCTGATGAACCTGGGCGCGGCCACCACGGTCGTCGAGCTGCTCTCGCCGCTGGCCGCGGACGGCAGCCGCGCGGTCCGGGCCGACCTGGCGATCGCCTACTTCCTGCTCGGCCAGTACACGGTCGCGACCGCGCAGGACACCTCGCTGCTCGCCGACGCGCTGCTCGCGCGCAACGCCGAGGCGGTGGTCCGGAGCCTGGCCCGGCTCGCCGTCGATCTGGCGGCCGGCGGCTCCGAGATCGCCGCGGCCCGCATCCTCGAGCTCTACGCCGAGGTCCGCGACGCGGCCGGCGGCGGGAGCGCCAAGGCCGATCCGTGGTTGCTCGGCGAGCGCGGGATCGCCGCGATCCGCTGCGGCCGCACCGAGGACGGTCTCGCGCTGCTCGACGAGGCCGACGAGGTCGCTGCTGCGCAGCGTTACTACCTCGAGCCCGGCTCGGTCGCCTACTGGCGGTGCGTGGCCGCGTTCACGACCGGTTCGCTCACCGACGACCAGCTGGACGCCACCGAGGCGCTGTCCGCCGAGTGGCGGCACCGCCGCCGGATGGCCGAGCTGCGGGCCGAGTGGCTGCTCCGGTCCGGTCGTCATGCGGACGCTCTGGAGGCCGACGCCGCCGTCGAGCGCTTCGACCGGGACGCCGGACGGGAGACGGCCCCGGCGACGAGCGCGTATCTGCTGGCTCGGCTAGGGCGTCGCGAGGAGGCCGAGGAAGCGGTGTCCGACGCGCTCGAGCGGCTCGCCGGGTTGCACGCGGCCGCGCGTCCGCACTGCCGGGTCGGGCGGGCGCTGCTCGCGCTCGACCGTCGCACCGAGGCCGCCGACCAGGCCTGGCTCGCGTACCGGCAGGCCTGGCGCGACGGGCCGCCGATGGCCGACGACCTGGCCCTGCGTGACGCCCGCGAGCTGCTGGCCGAGCTCGGCGAACCGGAGCCGGAGCTGACGCCGACCGACCCGGCCTCGGTGCGGGTGCCGCTGGAGAAAGAGGTCCAGGCGTTCGTGCGGCGCCTCGAGGAGCGCTAGGACACTTCGTCGACCAGGCCCCAGCTCAGCGCGGTCGCCGCGTCCAGCCGCTGCCCCGACAGGCCCAGCCAGGCCGTGCGCTGGCGTCCGATCCGGCGGGGCAGGCTGACCGTCCCGCCGGCGCCGGGCACCAGGCCGAGGCCGACTTCGGGTAGCCCGATCGACGTGTCCGGGGCGGCGACGACCCGTCCGGCGAATGCCGGAAGCTCGATGCCCGCCCCGAGGCAGGCGCCGTGCAGGTGGGCGGTGGCGCGCGCCGAGGCGGTGTGCAGGAGCCGGGCCGGGCTGCGGGTCAGGCGGGTCAGGTGGGCTCGGGCCGGGTCGGGGCGGCTCCCGAATTCGTCCAGGTCGCCGCCCGCGCAGAAGTCGGGGCCGTCGCCGCGTAGCTCGATCGTGAGGTCCCGGTCGGCCACGGCCAGCGCGAAGGCTTCGGCCAGCGCGTCGCGCATCGGCGCGTCGAGCGCGTTTCGCCGCTGCGGCCTGGCCAGCGTGACGTGCAGAATGTCCCCGTCCCGCTCGATCCGAACCCGCTCAGGGCCGCGCTCCGGCGGCTGGGCCGGGCGGGATGCTCGCCAGCTCGCGAACTCGGCGCCGGACTGGAGCGTGGAGTACGTGGCCGACTCGGCGACCAGCCCGGCCGGCACGTCCGGCCCCTCCGAGCCGCGCAGCAGCAGCGCGAGCGACGTCGCCGCGACCGGGTTCCGCTCGGCGACCGCGGTCAACGCCGAAAGCCTCCCGGCCACGTCGCCGGTCACGTACGGGCGCGCGGCCGACCCGTCGTCAGTGAGCAGAACGTCGCCCAGCAGGAGCGGGACGTGACCCGCGCCGTCGAAGACGGCCGGGTCGGGCACGAGCAGCACCACGACCGTGGGCAGAGCCCGCAGGTCGACCGCGGACCGGCTCGGATCGACGATCGCGGCGAGCCCGGCCGCGGACGCGCCGTCCGGGACCTCGACGGCCAGCACCGGAACACCGAGCGCGGCCGAGAACGTCTCCGCGGCCTTGGGATCGCCGAGCGCGTCGAGCAGGTCGCGGACCCCCAGTGTCACGGCCGATCCGGTCACGACGACCGCCGCCGGGCCCGGGGCGCGGCCGACCGGGGCGGATCCGTGCGCATGTGGTCGCGCACCCGGGTGAGCGCGTCGCCGAGCGCGCTGACCTCGGCCCGGCTCAACGGATCGATCAGCAGCCGCCGGACGACCGCGACGTGGCCGCTCAGCACGGTCTCGATCCGCTCCCGCCCCTCCGCGGTCAGGCTCACGGTCGTGCTGCGCTCGTCCTCCGGCGACGGCGCGCGCACGACCAGCCCGGCGTTCTCGAGCAGCCCCGCCTGGTAGGTCAGCCCGCTCCGGCTGACCACCAGGCTGTCGGCCAGGTCGGTCATCCGCAGCTGACCGCCGGGCGTCTCCCGCAGCGCCATCAAGACCTTGAACTGGACGTTGGTGAGCCCGCCGTCCGTGCGGAGCTGCTGGTCGACCGCGTGTTGGAGCAGGCTGCTGACTTCCATCAGCGCGAAGAACGCCCCGAGCTCGGTGGGGTCGAGGCGTTCGGGGCTCGTCATACCCGCAAATTCTACTTGCTTCAAATTCGAAGCGTGCTACGGTCGAGCCGTGCTTCGAAATCGAAGCATCTCACACCAGGAGGATCTCATGAAGGCAGTGCGTTACTCGACCTACGGCGACCCGTCGGTGCTGACCTACGAGGACGCTCCGCGTCCCGCGCCCGGGGAGGGCCAGGTGCTCGTGCGCACCGCGGCGACCACGTTCAACCCGGTCGACGCGGCGATCCGGGCCGGTTACCTGCGGGAGTCGTTCCCGCTGACGCTGCCGCAGATCCCGGGCATCGAGGTGGCCGGCACGATCGTCGAGATCGGACCCGGCGTCGACCGGTTCGCGGCCGGCGACGCGGTGATCGGGGCCTTACCGATGAACGCCGACGGAGCGTCGGCCGAGTTCGTGGTCGCGGCCGCCGAACTGCTCGCGAAGGCCCCGTCGAGCGTGGCCCTGGCCGACGCGGCCGCGCTGCCGGTCGGGGCACTGACCGCGCAGCAGGCGCTGTTCGAGCACGCGGACCTGCGGGCCGGGCAGCGGGTGCTGATCAACGGCGCCGGGGGATCGGTCGGTGGCTTCGCCGTGCAGCTCGCGGGCGCCGCCGGGGCGCACGTGATCGCGACCGCGAGCCCGCGCAGCGCCGACCGGGTCCGCCGCTACGGCGCCGACGAGGTGATCGACTACACGACGACGCCGGTCACGGACGTCGCCCCGGTCGACGTGGTGCTGAATCTGGTCGCGGCCCCGGCCGACGCGCTGGCCGGGCTGGTGGCCCCGGGCGGGGTGTTCGTCAGCGCGACCACGCCGGCGCCCGAGTCGGTCCGGAGCGTCCAGATGTACCTGCGCGCCGACGCGGCCCAGCTGGCCGAGCTGGCCGCCCAGGTCGACCGCGGTGCGCTGGAGATCTTCGTCGGTGACCAGCGGCCGCTCCCGGAGCTGGCGTCGGTGCACGAGCAGGCCGCGGCCGGCAAGCTCCCGGCCGGCAAGATCGTGCTGATCCCCTGAAGGACGTCTAGGCTTGCCGACCGGCATCCTGGAGGATGATCTCGGACCGCTGCTCACGCTGGCTCTGGTGCGCAAACGCCGCCTGGTTCAGGTCGCCATCGACCTAGCGCTCGACGACGTTGCGCCCGGCCTTGTCCGCGATCACCCGATCCGGCCGGGTGCGTGGCCGGCCCGGCCCGAGCCGTGCGACCCGGATGCCGTCGGGCAGAGACAGCAGCGGGGGGCTTTCGCCGGTTTGGCCCGGGGCGAGCAGGCTACGCATCGGCAAGCCGCGGCCGTCGACGGCGAGGTGAATCGTGGTGCTCGAGCCCCTGCGGGACCGCCCGGTCCCTCGCCGTCGACGCTGAAGGCTTCGACGTCGATCCCGCGGCCGGCCCTGAGGGCGCAGCCCCCTTTCCGCGCCCCGGCCGCGTGCTGAGGCGGCAGGAGGAGTGGAAACGGCCGGCGTCGCTGGTGGATGAGGTCGCCGCGCCGGACACGCCGGGGTCGCTCCATCGGCAGTGGCGGCTGGTCGCGTCACCCGATCGGCGTCGAGCACGAAATCCACGGACATCTAATTCCAGCGATACTCCAGTTCCGGCCGGCCGGCTCGGCCGTAGCGGGCGGCTCGCGTCACCAGGCCGGCCTCCGTCAGATGTTCCAGGTACCGCCGCGCGGTGATCCGAGACATCCCGAGATCCTCGGCCAGCTCACTCGCCGAGATCGGCGCCTCCGAGCTCCGCAGCGCCCCGGTCACCGCGTCCAGCGACTCCGGACTCATCCCCTTCGGCAGCGCGGTCTGGCCGCGGCCGTGCAGCAGCGCCAGCGCCCGGTCGACCTCATGCTGGCCGGCCAGCACGCCACCCCCGGCGACCTGGGCCCGGTAGGCCGCGTACTGCTCGAGCTTGTCGGCGAACGACCCGAACACGAACGGCTTGATCAGATACTGGACGATCCCCAGCGACACCGCCGAGCGGACCGTGTTCAGGTCCCGGGCCGAGGTCACCGCGATCACGTCGGCCCGGTGCCCACCGGCTCGCATCCGCCGGCAGACGTCGAGTCCGTGCAGGTCGGGCAGGTTCATGTCGAGCAGCACCAGGTCGACGTCCACCCGGCCCAGCTCGCGCAGCGCGTCGGCGCCGGTCAGCGCCGTCGCCGCGACCGAGAACCCGGGCACCCGGCGGACGTAGTCGGCGTGGGCGTCGGCCGCGATCGGGTCGTCCTCGACGACGAGCACCGGGATCACCGCAGCGCCGCCCGGTCGCGCACCGGAAGCCGGACCGTGAACACCGCACCGGCGTCGTGGCTGACGTCGATCCGCCCGCCGTGCCGGTGCACGGCCTGCCCGACCAGCGCCAGCCCGAGACCGCGCCCGATCAGCCGCTCGTCGCTCTTCGTCGACCAGCCGCGCGCGAACGCTTCCTCGACCTGATCGGCGTCCAGGCCGCTACCGGAGTCGGCCACCTGGAGCACCAGCTCGTCGCCGTCCAGCCACGCCCCCACCTCGGCCCGCCGCGGCGGCGGCGCGGCCACCGCGGCGTCGACCGCGTTGTCGATCAGGTTGCCGACGATCGTCACCAGGTCGCGCGGGTCGGCGACGCCCAGCGGGACCTGGGCCTCCGGGTCCAGCACCAGCTCGACCCCCCGCTCGTGGGCCTGCGCGACCTTGCCGAGCAGCAACGCGACCAGCACCGGCTCGTCCACCGACTCGACGACCCGGTCGGCGAGCTGCTGGGTGAGGGCCAGCTCGCCGGTCGCGAACTCCTGCGCCTCGGTGACCCGGCCGAGCCCGATCAGCGAGACGACCGTGTGCAGCCGGTTCGCCGCCTCGTGGGCCGCTGACCGGAGCGACTCGGCGAAGCCCCGCACCGAGTCCAGCTCGCCGGTCAGCGCCTGCAGGTCCGTGTGGTCGCGCAACGTGACGACGCTGCCGCCGCCGGCCGGGCGCTGGTTCACGACCAGCACGCGGTCGCCGGTCAGGTGGATCTCGTCGACCCGCTGCTCGCCGTCCGCCAGTAGGGCCAGCGTCGGGAACCCGTCGGCGCGCTGCCCGACGGCGTCGGCCGGGAGGTCGAGCAACCGTCGGGCCTCGTCGTTCACCAGCTGCACCCGTCCGGTGCGGTCGAGCAGCAGCAGTCCCTCGTGCACCGCGTGCAGCACCGCGTCGTAGTACTCGTACATCCGGCTCAGCTCACGCGGGCCCAGGTCGTGGGTCTGGCGCCGCAGGCGCCGGTTGACCAGCCAGGTGCCGGCCCCGGCGACGGCCAGGGCCAGGACCCCGGCGACGGCGAGCGTCCGCAGCTGGCCCTGCAGGCCGCGGTCGACGGCGCTCTCGACGATCCCGACGGCGACGAGCCCGCGGACGGTGCCGCCGACCGTGATCGGCACGACCGCGCGCTCCGACGGCCCGAGCGTGCCGGTGTAGGTCTCGGTGATGCTCTCGCCGCGCAGCGCGGCCGCGGTGTGGCCGAGGAACCTCCGGCCGATCTGGGTGGTGTCGGGGTGGCTGTAGCGGATCCCGGCCGGGCTCATCACGACGACGAAGTCGGTGCCGGTCTCGTGCCGGACCTGCTCGGCGTAGGGCTGGAGCACGGTCGTCGGACGGGGCAGCGAGAGGGCGTCGCGGACCTCCGGGGTGGCGGCCACCGCGCGGGCGATCGACAGCGCCCGGGCCTGGGCGTTGTCGGCGGCCGCGTGCCGGGCCTGGAAGATCGCGGCACCCAGCCCGGCCGCGACGACCACGGTGATCACCGCGATCTGCAGCACGAACAACTGCCGGGCCAGGCTCCACTCTCTCCCGCGTAACACCGTTGCGACCTCCCGTTGATGACCGCAATGTACAGAACAGTGACCGGGGTCACTACGGACGTCATTCTGAGCGCCACCCGCTGCTGCTGCCGTGCCGCCGCTGACATCGCGCAGAAAGAAGGCGTTCCATGTCGACCACCTCTGCCCCGCCGGGCAACGACGGTCCCCCGCCCGTGGACCCCGCCCCGGTGGACCCCGTCCCGCCCGCGCCCCGGCGCGACCGGACCCACCTGCTCTACCTCGCGGTCATCGCCGCGGTGGTGCTCGGAGCCGCCGTCGGCCTGATCAAGCCGGACTGGGGCGTCGCGCTCAAGCCGCTCGGCGACGGCTTCGTCAACCTGATCAAGATGATGATCGCGCCGGTCATCTTCTGCACGATCGTGCTCGGCATCGGCTCGATCCGCAGCGCCGCCAAGGTCGGCAAGGTCGGCGGGCTCACGCTCGTCTACTTCCTGATCATGTCGACGTTCGCGCTGGCCATCGGGCTGGTCGTCGGCAATCTGATCCACCCCGGCTCGGGGCTGGACCTCTCGGCCGCCAACCCGGACAGCGTCGCCAAGTACGTCCAGCAGGGCGAGGGCGACACGATCGAGTTCCTGCTCGGGATCATCCCGACGACGCTCGTGTCGTCGCTGACCGAGGGCGTCGTGCTGCAGGCGCTGCTGGTGGCGCTGCTCACCGGGTTCGCGATCCAGGCCATGGGCGAGACCGGGCAGAAGATCCTCACCGGCATCGGCTATTTCCAGAAGCTGGTCTTCCGGATCCTCAGCATGATCATGTGGGTCGCCCCGATCGGGGCGTTCGGCGCGATCGCCGCGGTCGTCGGCCAGACCGGCTGGAAGGCGCTGACCGCGCTGCTCCAGGTCATGCTGGGTTTCTACATCACGTGCATCATCTTCGTGTTCGCCATCCTCGGCCTGCTGCTCTGGTCGGTGGCGCGGATCAGCATCCTCGGGCTGTTCAGGTACCTGGCCCGGGAGTTCCTGCTGATCCTGTCGACGTCGTCCTCGGAGTCGGCGCTGCCCCGGCTGATCGCGAAGATGGAGCACTTCGGCGTCGAGCGGGGCACGGTCGGCATCGTGGTGCCGACCGGGTACTCGTTCAACCTGGACGGCACCGCGATCTACCTGACGATGGCGTCGCTGTTCATCGCCGACGCGATGGGCGACCCGCTGTCGATCACCGAGCAGCTCGGGCTGCTGGCGTTCATGATGATCGCCTCGAAGGGCGCGGCCGGGGTCACCGGCGCCGGCCTGGCGACGCTCGCCGGTTCGCTGCAGGCCCACAAGCCGGCGCTGGTCGACGGCGTCGGGCTGATCGTCGGCATCGACCGGTTCATGTCCGAGGCCCGGGCGCTGACGAACTTCGCCGGCAACTCGGTCGCGACCGTGCTGATCGGGGTGTGGACCGGCGGCTTCGACCGGGAGCAGGCCCAGCGGGTGCTGTCCGGTGAGGCACCGTTCGACGAGGCCACGATGCTCGACGACGGCCACGGCGGGTCCGCCGGGAAACGGGAGCTGGCCACGGCGTCGTCGTAGGACTCGATTCGCCGGTGCCGCCCCGGTCAGCCGCCGGCGAATCGATCACGGCCGAAGGTCGGCCGTCGGTGGCACCCGGACTCGTCGCCTCGGTCCGGGTGCCACTGCACTACGGTGAGCTGGTGTTTTCCGCGCGGTGCAGGCCCGGTGGCAGCACGTGCGCGGTCGAGACGTGGTTCCGGTGGGGGCTGGGCGACCTGACCGGGCCGGCCGAGGAGCCGGGCCTGGCGCCGGACGCGCCGGTGGCGGCCCGGGTCGAGGGGTTGGTGGCCTCGCTCCCGGCGGTGGATCCGGCGCACGTGCTGGCCGGGCGGGCCGGGCTGCAGGGCTGGGGACGGTCCGGCCGGATCTCGGCGAACGGCACCTGTCGGTTGCTGCGGGCGGCCGACGGGTGGGTGGCGGTGAACCTCTCCCGGCCCACCGACGTCGAGCTGGTCCCGGCGGTGCTCGAGGCCGAGATCGAGGGTGACCCGTGGGAGGCGCTCACGTCCGCCGCCGCGGCCCGGCCCGCGGCCGAGCTGGCCGCCCGGGCCCAACTCCTCGGGATCCCGGCCGCGGTCCCCGCAAGCTCCGTCGGGCTTCCCCCACTCACGATCCGGACGCTCCGCGAGCCGGCCGACGCGGCGGCGGGCTGGCGCGTCGTGCTGGATCTCTCGGCGATGTGGGCCGGCCCGTTGTGCGCGCATCTGCTCGGACGGGCGGGCGCGCACGTCGTCAAGGTCGAGGACGTCCGCCGGCCGGACGGGGCCCGGTTCGGGCCGGCCGCGTTCTACGACGAACTGCACGCGGGACACGCGAGCGTCGTCCTCGACTTCGCGACCACGTCCGGACGGGACGCCCTGGCCGCGCTGGCCGAGGAGGCCGACGTCGTCGTCGAGAGCAGCCGCCCCCGGGCGCTGGCCCGGCTCGGCCTGCTCGCCGAGGAGTGGGTCGCCGCGCGTCCCGGCCGGACCTGGGTCTCGATCACCGGCTACGGCCGGGGCGACCCCGAGCAGCGGGTCGCGTTCGGCGACGACGCCGCGGTCGCCGGCGGGCTGCTGGCCACCGACGGGCACGGCGGTCCGGTGTTCTGCGGCGACGCGATCGCCGACCCGTTGACCGGCCTGTACGCGGCCTCCGCGGCGTTGGACTCCGCTCGCGGGGGCGGCGGCCACCTGCTCGACGTCGCGATGGCCGGGGTCGCCGCCTGGGCGGCCCGCCCGGGCGACGGACCGCGGTACGCGCACGTCCGCGACGAGTCCGGGGTGCTCCGCCATGCTGATCCGTGACGCCGAGGTCGACGGCGTCCCCGGGCTCGACGTCCGGATCGAGGCGCGGCGGATCGTCGACGTCGGACGGAGGCTGACCCGGCGCGCCGGTGAAGAGGTGCACGCCGCCGACGGCGGGGCGTTGATCCCGGGGCTGCACGACCACCACGTGCACCTGCGCGCCTGGGCCGCGACCCGCTGGTCGGTGCCGCTCGGAGACGTGCACGGGCCGGAGGCGTTCGACCGGCGCCTACGGACGGCGGCCGGGTCGGCTCCGGACGGCATCTGGCTCCGGGGCGTGGGCTGGCACGAGCGTGCGCACGGCGAGCTGGACCGCGCCCGGCTCGACGCGCTCACCGGCGGCCGCCCGGCCCGGGTCCAGCACCGCACCGGCGCGCTCTGGGTGCTGAACAGCGCCGCGCTCGCGCTGACCGGCGCCCCGGACGACGTGTCGGCCGCCACCGGCCGGCTGCACCGGCTCGACGACTGGCTCCGCGCCCGGGTCGCGGCGGTGGGGCCCGACCCGTTCCCGGCCGCGGTGCGCGCGCTCGGCGCCGAGGCCGCCGGGTACGGCGTCACCCGCTTCACCGACGCGACGCCCGGCCGCGACCGGGCCGAGACCGAGGCGCTGACCGGCCTCGGCCTTCCTCAGCTCCTGCGGCTGATGTCCCCGACCGGGGTCGGCCCCGGCCCGCAGAAGATCGTGCTCGACGACCCGACGCTGCCGCCGGTGGAGACGCTCGCCCGGACGATCCGGGGGATCCACCGCTCCGGGTCGGCGGTCGCGGTCCACTGTGTCACCGCGGAGCAGCTGGTGACGCTGGTCGCCGCGGTCGAGGAGGCCGGCCGCGTCGCCGGTGACCGGGTCGAACACGCGGGGATCGTGCCGCCGGGGTACGCGGACCGGCTGGCCGCGCTCGGGCTGGCCGTCGTGACGAACCCGGGCTTCCTCGCCGACCGGGGCGACGCGTACCGCCGGGAGGTCCGGCCGCCGGAGCGGGACTGGCTCTACCCGGCCCGCTCGCTCCTCGACGCGGGCGTGACGCTCGCCGCCGCGACCGACGCTCCGTTCGGCCCGGCCGACCCGTGGATCGCGATCGCCGCCGCCGTGGATCGCCTCACCCCGGACGGTGAGGTCCTCGGCCCGCACGAGCGGATCTCGCCGTCCGAGGCGCTCGCGCTCTTCCACCGCGACCCCGACGGCGGTCCCGGCCGTGCCGGGGGCGCGGTCCGGCGGGTCGCGGTCGGTCAGCCGGCCGACGTCTGCCTGCTGCACGTTCCGCTGGACGTCGCCCTACGCGCACCGTCGTCGGAGAACGTGCGGACGACGTTCTGAGGGCGGCACCTCCGTCGCGTCACGGGCAGACCCGCGCGACACGCCATTCGGAATCAACCATGAAGCGCGAGAGCGCCAGTGGCTTACGGCGTGACGATCAGGCGTTTGCCGCGGAGGTCGGTGCGTTGCCAGGCGGACTCGATGTCGGACAGCGGCACCACCTCGCGTTCGAAGACCAGTTCGCCGGAGCGCGTCCAGGCCAGGATCTGCTCGTAGACCTCGCCCATCCCGGCGCCGGACAGCCCCTTCGCGGCCCCGTAGACCTCGACGCCGGACGTCCGCAGGCTGTCGGCCCGCAGCGTGACCGCGTTCCCGGCCGATTCCCCGATCTGGACCACCCGCGTCGGCTTCGCGAACGCGAACGACTCGGGCGTCAGTGCGCGGAACAGCACCTCGGCCGGCCGCCCCCACAGGTAGTCGAGCACCACGTCGTACGGCCCGGCCTCGACGAACGCCCGACGCAGGTCCTCGTCGGACACCGCCGTGTTGATCACCGCATCCGCCCCCGACGAGGCCAGAGCCTCGTCGTCGCGGCCGGTCGCCACGACCCGGCCCGCCCCCAGTAACCGCGCGATCTGCAGCGCCACCCGCCCGGCCACGCCGGTCGCACCCTGAACGAGCACGGTCTCGCCCGGCTGGAAACCGGCCGCGGTCCGCATCGCCATCCCGGTGAACGCCGTGGCCAGCGCCGGAGCGAGCGTGGCCTCGACGCCCTCGGGGATCGGCGCGTACGCGTCCACCGCGACCTTCTCGGCCAGCGCCCCGTACGGCGCCCGCACGTTGCCGAACCCCACGAGCGTGCCGTCGGGCAGCGTCCCGACCCCGTCGAAGCACGGGATCAGCGGGTACACCGGGTCGGTGCTCGTGTAGTGCTCGCCGGCCGCGACCGCCCGGTCGACGTTCTCCACCGCCACCGCCCGCACGTCGATGAGCACCTGGCCGTCGGCCGGCACCGGGTCGGGAAAGTCCTCGTAGACCGGCACGCCACCGCGCCGATGGATCACCGCTGCCTTCACCGGGAACACCTCTCTCTAACACTGTTAGAGAGACCGTACTCTAACGGTGGTAGAGGAGGGAAGATGGCGGTCACCCGGGATCGGCTCGTCGCCGAGGCGCTCGCACTGCTCGACGAGGGCGGGCTCGCCGCGGTGACGTTCCGCAAGCTCGCGCAGCGACTCGGCGTCCAGGCGCCGACGCTCTACTGGCACGTCAAGAACAAGGCCGCGCTGGTCACGGCTCTGGCCGAAGCGATTCTGGCCCCGGTCGAGCTGCCACCGCGCACGGACGAGGAGCGGTGGCAGGACTGGTTGTCCGCCCTCGCGCAGCGGCTGCGCCGCGCGCTCCTCGCGCACCCCGACGGCGCGCAGGTCGTCTCCCAGGCCCAGCTCTCGCTGCGGATGGCCGAGATCTCCGAGACCGCCATGCGGACGCTCGCCGAGAGCGGCCTCTCGCTGCGGAACGCCCGGCTGACCGTGCTGGCGGTCGAGCGGTTCACGATCGGGCACGTGCTGGAGGAACAGGCCGGCCCGCCGGACGTCGAGGGCTTCGATCTGGACGCGTACGCTGCCCGCTACCCGACCGTGGTGCGGGCGGTCGCCGACTACTTCGAGCCCGGCCGCACGGTGGACGACCTGTTCACCGATACGTTGGGTGTGATCCTCAGCTGAGCCAGTCGGCCAGCACTTCCTCGTTGTGGGCGCCGGCGCCGGGCGGGGGCGTCGGCGTGCCCGGCGGCGTCCGGGAGAAGCGCGGGGCGGGGGCGGCCTGGGGCACGCCGTTGAGGTCGGCCACCGTGTTCCGCGCGGCCACGTGCGGATGCGACGACGCCTCGGCGAACGACAGCACCGGCGTCACGCACGCGTCGGTGCCCTCGAAAACCGCGGCCCACTCGTCCCGGGTGCGCGACCCGAACCGCTCGGTGAAGCGCTTGCGTATCGCCGGCCAGTTGGCCCGGTCGTCGCGCGAGGGCAGGTCGTCGATCTCCAGCCCGGCCAGCAGCGCGGTCCAGAACTGCGGCTCCAGCGCTCCGACCGACACGAACCGCCCGTCCGCGCACTCGTAGGTGTCGTACCAGGGCGCCCCGCCGTCGAGCAGGTTCGCGCCCCGCTCGTCCGTCCAAACTCCGGCGCCGCGGAACGACCAGAACATCTGGGACAGCAGCGTGGCCCCGTCGACCATCGCGGCGTCCACCACCTGGCCCTGACCCGACCGCTCCCGCTCCCAGAGCGCCGACAAGATCCCGACGAGCAGCAGCATCGAGCCGCCGCCGAAGTCACCGACGAAGTTCAGCGGGGGCACCGGACGCTCGCCGGCCCGGCCGATCGCGTGCAGCGCGCCGGTCAGCGAGATGTAGTTGATGTCGTGCCCGGCCCGCGACGCCCACGGCCCGTCCTGGCCCCATCCGGTCATCCGGGCGTAGACCAGCCGGGGGTTGATCGCCGCGCAGTCGTCGGGACCGATGCCCAGCCGCTCGGTGACGCCCGGCCGGTACCCCTCGAGCAGCACGTCGGCCACCGCGATCAGCGATCTCACCCGCTCCAGGTCGTCGGCATCCTTGAGGTTGAGCGCGATCGACCGACGTCCACGAAGGAGCTGGTCGGAGGAGCCGACGGTCGGGTCGAAGCCCGGGACCGGGCGGTCGACGCGGACGACGTCCGCGCCGAGGTCGGCCAGGATCATCGCCGCGTGCGGACCGGGGCCGATCCCGGCGAGCTCGAGCACGCGCAGCCCGGAGAGGGGACCCATCACCGGCCCTTCCACACTGGCGCGCGCTTCTCGGCGAACGCCCGCGAGCCCTCCTGGGCGTCCTCCGATCCCAGCACCGGAGCCACCAACGGCCCCTGCTTCGACCACAGCTCGGCGTCCGTCCAGTCCTGCGACTGCACGATGATCTGCTTGGTCGCGGCCACCGCGAGCGGCCCGTTCGCGGCGATCCGGGCGCCCAGGGCCTTGGCCGCCTCGAGTGCGCCGCCGGGCGTCGTCAGCTGGTTGACGAGGCCGAGCCGGTAGGCGTCGGACGCGGGCAGCGGGTCACCGGTGAGGGCGAGTTCCATCGCGACGGCGGGCGGGATCCGGCGGGGGAGGCGGACGAGGCCACCGGCCGCGGCGACCAGCCCACGCTTGACCTCGGGGATGCCGAACTTGGCGTCCTCGGCCGCGACGATCAGGTCGCAGGACAGCGCGATCTCGCAGCCGCCGGCCAGCGCCCAGCCCTCGACGGCGGCGATGATCGGCTTGCGCGGCGGGGTCATCGTGATGCCGCCGAACCCGCGCTTCTCGTCGTTCGGGTTCTCGCCCGCGACGAACGCCTTGAGGTCCATGCCCGCGCAGAACGTGCCGCCCGCGCCGGTGATGATGCCGATCGTCAGGTCGTCCCGCTCGTCCAGCTCGTCGAGGGCCGCGGAGACCCCGGCGGAGACCGCACCGTTGACCGCGTTCCGGGCCTGCGGCCGGTTGATCGTGATGACCGCAACGCCGTCGGCGTGCTCGACCAGTACCTCGTCGCTCACTGCACCCCAGCCCTTCGCCGTCGGAACCTCTCCTACCGACGAACCTAGCGGAGATCCGTGGTTCCGGTCACAGCTGACCGGAAGTCTGTCCGATACGGTTTCGGCGTGGAGCAGACCACGACCGACGCGTCGACGATCGTCGACCTCTTCACGCTCGAGCCGGTCGCGCCCGACCACTTCCGGGCGACGACGGTGATCGACGACCCCCACCCGATGTTCGGCGGTCAGCCGGTCGCGCAGGCGCTGCGCGCCGCCGGGCTGACCGTCCCCGAGGGCCGCCTGCCGCACTCGCTGCACGGCTACTTCCTGCGGGCCGGGGACGCCGGTCAGCCGACCGACTTCCGGGTGGACCGCGACCGCGACGGCGGCTCGTACTCGGCCCGCCGGGTGACCGCGCTCCAGCGCGACGAGGTCATCTTCACGATGTCGTGCTCGTTCACGACGACGGCCGACGGTCCGGACGTGGACGACGTCCCGGCGCCGGACGTGCCCGGCCCGGAGAACCCGGTCCCGATGGGGCGGATCGTCTCGATGGAGACCGCGCTGCCGCCGTACCCGTATCCGGGCAGCGCGTGGCCGACCCGGTACTGGGTCCGCTGCACGGCCGACCTCCCCGACGACCCGCTGCTGCACGCGTGCGTGCTGGCCTACGTCTCGGACGTCTCCAACGGCACCGCGGCCTACCACGACGAGACCGCCAGGTCGGGCTCGAGCCTCGACCATGCGCTCTGGTTCCACCGGCCGGTCCGGATGGACGAGTGGGTGCTGATGGACCTGGTGCCGCACACGATCGCGCACGGGCGCGGGTTCTACAGCGGCACGATGCGGTCGGCGGACGGGGCGCTGGTGGCCTCGATCGCCCAGGAGTCCCTGTTCAGAAGCCGCCGAAAAACCTGATCCGGTCGTCCAGGGCCCGCTGGGAGACCGCGGCCTCGGGGGCCAGCAGGTCGAACGCGTGCGGCGCTCCCGGGTGCAGGTGCAGCTCGACCGTCGTGCCGACCCGGGCCAGCCGCGCCCCGAACGCGAGCGCCTCGTCCCGGAGCACGTCGAGCCCGGCGATCTCGAGGTAGGTCGGCGGCAGCCCGGCGACGTCCCCGGCCCGGGCCGGGGATGCGTACGGCGGGGTGTGGCCCGGTTCCTCGTCGAGCGGACGGCCGAGGACCGCGGCCCAGGCCGCCCGATTGTCGCGGTGCGACCAGATCGTCTCCCGCCCGAGCAGCGGGTCGGCGTGGACCGTGCGGTCGTCCAGCATCGGCTGGATCAGCGCCTGCCCGGCCAGCGTCGGTCCGCCGCGGTCCCGTCCCAGCAGCACCGCGCCGGCCGCGATCCCCGCGCCTCCGCCGTCGCCGGCCACCGCGATCCGGCTCGGGTCCGCGCCGAGCTCACCGGCGTGCTTGGCCGCCCACACGACCGCCGCGTAGGCGTCTTCGACGCCGGCCGGGTACGGATGCTCCGGCGCCAGCCGGTACCCCACCACCAGCATGGGGACGCCGCTGGCAGCGGCGTAGTGGCGCATCAGCGGGTCGTAGAGCGCTGTGCTCCCGGCGATCATCCCGCCGCCGTGCAGGTAGACGACGAGACCGGTGGACGGCATCCCGGCGCGCCGGTAGAGCCGGAGGGGTACCGGTGTTCCGTCGGCCGAGGGGGCGGTGTGCTCGGTGACGTCGACGTCGTCGGGGGTGGGGAGGCGCTCGAAGAGGGCGTGGTAGAGCGGGTCGAGCCCGGCCCGGACCGCGAGCGCGTCGGAGTGCCCGGGGCCATCGTCCGGGTCCGAGAGGGGCAGGGCCCCGAGCGCTGCACGAATCTCCGGATCGAGGCCCAGCGTCATCGTTACCTCCGGTATCTGCCGTTTTGCGCAGTTTATCGGGAGGCGGGATTGGCCCCAGGCGGGCGGGTCACCACCAGCCCTGGCGCTTGGTCCAGATCAGGAGCCAGCCCGACAACAACGCCATGGCCGTCAGGACCACCACCAGCGCAGGCCAGCTCGTCGCCTCGTTCACGATGATGTTCATCCCGAGCACCGACGAGATCGCCGTGACCGGCAGCGTCACCGCGGCAATCACCGCCAACCGCTCGGCCGCGACCGTCATCTTGGTGTTCGTCCGGGTCTGGTACAGCGCGATCACGCCCTGCAGGTAGTCGGACTGGGCCTCGGCCATCGCGGTGATCCGGCCGAACTGGTCGGACGCGTCGCCGACCAGCAGCTGACCCTCGTCGGACAGCACCCGGAGCCGCTCCAGGCGCCCGAACAGCTGCCGATCGAGCGACGCCATCGTCTGCACGGCCTGGAGCCCGTGCCGGACCCGGAACATCTCGTCCAGGAACGGCTCCGGGTTGCCGTGCATGGCCCCGCCGGTCACCTCGCGCTCCAGCTGCCACGTGTCGGTCGTCAGCGTCGAGACGTGGTGGGCCATCCGCCGGTTGAGGGCGGTGATCACCGCGTGCGCGATGTCGTACGACGACGTCGGCGTCCAGCGACCGGCGTCGACCTTCTCGAGCAGCGGCCCGGTCTCGACCAGCGCGAGTTCGGGCGACACCGCCGGGTTCAGCGGCCCGTGCACGGTGACCAGGTACTTCGGCCCGAGGAAGACGTCCAGCTCGATGTAGTGCACGTGACCGCCCGCGCCCAGCTCGGGCGCGTGCAGCACGAGGAAGACGTGGTCGGAGTAGACGTGCAGCTTGGGCGCCGGGTTCCGGCGCGCCGCGTCCTCGATCGCCTGGTGGTGGAAGCCGAAGACCTCCTCCAGTACCCGGGCGCCCTCGGCGTCGCCCGGCGGCACGTCGACCCAGACCAGATCGTTCCCGGCCAGCGCCTTCGGGAGGTCGTCCGCCGACTCCACGCCCGTCTCCCGGAACACTCGAACGTCCATGTCCGGAAGCGTGGCACTGCTACGTGAACAGGAAGTTCACCAAGCATTCGAAGGCAAGACCGAACACCTGCCTAGCCTGGCGTCATGGGAACGCTGGGATTACCGCCAACGGTTCGCGGCTGCCTGTTCGACCTCGACGGCGTGGTGACTCGCACCGCGGCACAGCACGCCCGGGCCTGGAAGCAGACGTTCGACACCTTCCTCGCCGAGGACGCCGAGCGGCGCGGGGTGCCGTTCGTGCCGTTCACGATCGAGGGTGACTACATCCGGTACGTCGACGGCCGGAAGCGCCTCGACGGCACCCGGGCCTTCCTCGAGTCGCGGGGCATCGAGCTGCCCGAGGGCACGCCGTCCGACGACGCCGGCACGGCCACCGTCTACGGGGTGTCCAACGCCAAGAACGCGCTGGTGCTGCACCTGATCGACACCGAGGGCGTCGAGGTCTTCGACGACGCGGTCGACTACCTGCACGCGCTGCGCGACGCCGGCCTGCCCCGAGCGGTGGTCACGTCGTCCGCGAACGCCCAGCAGGTACTCAAGGTCACCGGGCTCACCGACCTGTTCGACCTGCGCGTCGACGCGATCCTCGCGGCCGAGAAGGGGCTGGCCGGCAAGCCCGCGCCCGACACGTTCCTGGCCGGCGCCGAGCTGCTCGGGCTCCGCCCGCACCAGGCCGCGGTGTTCGAGGATGCGCTGTCGGGTGTCGCGGCCGGGCGGGCCGGGCAGTTCGGGCTCGTCGTCGGCGTCGACCGGGTCGGGCAGGGCGCCGAGCTCAAGACGGCCGGGGCCGACGTCGTGGTGAAGGCGCTCACGGACCTCCTGGAGGACAGATGATCGGATCCGGACCGTTCGAGATCGACCCCTGGTCGATCCGTGAGACCGGGCTCGACCTCGATCGCCTGCCGGCCAGCGAGTCGGTGTTCACGCTGGCCAACGGGCACATCGGGTTACGCGGAAACCTCGACGAGGGCGACCCGCACGGGCTGCCGGGCACCTACCTGAACTCGTTCTGCGAGCTCCGCCCGCTGCCCTACGCCGAGGGCGGCTACGGCTACCCGGAGTCCGGGCAGGCGATCGTCAACGTCACCAACGGCAAGCTGATCCGGCTGCTGGTCGACGACGAGCCGCTCGACGTCCGCTACGGGCAGATCCGCTCGCACGAGCGGGTGCTGGACTTCCGTACCGGGATCCTGACCCGCCGGATGGACTGGGTCTCGCCGGCCGGAAAGGCGATCCGGATCGAGAGCGAGCGGCTGGTCTCGCTGGTCCAGCGGTCGGTCGCGGCGATCAGCTATTCGGTGACCGCGCTCGACCAGCCGGTGCAGCTCGTCGTGCAGTCCGAACTGTTCGCGAACGAGGAGCTGCCGGACTCGGAGAAGGACCCGCGGATCGAGTCCGCGCTGCCCCGCGTGCTGCACCCGGAGGTCCACACCAACGACACGACCAGCGCGACGCTCCTGCACAGCCTGAAGGGCACCGGGCTCCGGATGGCCGCGAGCATGGAGCACCTGATCGCCGGCCCGGCCGGAACCGAGACGCACTCCAGCAGCAGCGACAACATCGGCCGGACGACGGTCGTCTGCCGGCTGGCGCCGGGGCGCACGCTACGGATCACGAAGTTCCTGGCCTACGGCTGGTCGTCGCAGCGGTCGCTGCCGGCCCTGAACGACCAGGTCCGGGCCGCGCTCACGGCCGCCCGCTACTCCGGCTGGGACGGGCTGAAGGACGAACAGCGCGAGTACCTGGACGCGTTCTGGGAGAGCGCCGACGTCGAGATCGAGGGCGACGCCCAGCTCCAGCAGGCGGTCCGGTTCGGCCTGTTCCACGTCCTGCAGGCCGGGGCCAGGGCCGAGGGCCGGGCGATCCCGGCCAAGGGCCTCACCGGCCCCGGCTACGACGGCCACACGTTCTGGGACACCGAGACGTTCGTGCTGCCGATGCTCAGCCACACGCTCCCGGACGCGGCCGCGCACGCGCTGCAGTGGCGCCAGTCGACGCTCCCGCTCGCGGTGGAGCGCGCCGAGACGCTCGGATTCGCCGGCGCGGCGTTCCCGTGGCGGACGATCCGCGGCCAGGAGTGCTCCGGCTACTGGCCCGCCGGGACGGCCGCGCTGCACGTCAACGCCGACATCGCGGACGCCGTGCTGCGTCACGTCAACGCGACCAACGACGACGAGTTCGAGCGCTCGACGGCCGTCGAACTACTCACCGCGACGGCGCGGCTGTGGAAGTCGGTGGGTCACCACGACCCGGCCGGCGGTTTCCGGATCGACGGCGTCACCGGTCCGGACGAGTACAGCGCGATCGCCGACAACAACCTCTTCACGAACTTGATGGCCCAGCGCAACCTGCGCGGGGCCGCGGCCGCCTGCCGCCGCCACCCGGACGTGGCGAGCGAGCTCGGCGTCGACGACGAGGAGATCGCGGCCTGGGACGACGCGGCCGACGCGATGGTGCTGCCCTACGACGAGAAGCGCGGGGTGCACGCCCAGGCCGAGAACTTCACCAACCACGCGGTCTGGGACTTCGCCGGTACGCCGGCCGACAAGTACCCGCTGCTGCTGCACTACCCGTACCTCGATCTGTACCGCAAACAGGTGGTCAAGCAGGCCGACCTGGTGCTGGCCATGCAGCTCTGCTCCGAGGCCTTCACCCCGGAGCAGAAGCAGCGCAACTTCGCCTACTACGAGCAGATCACCGTGCGTGACTCGTCGCTCTCGGCCGCGACCCAGGGCGTGATGGCGGCCGAGACCGGGCACCTCCAGCTGGCCTACGAGTACCTGTGCGAGACCGGCATGCTCGACCTGCACGACCTGGCCGGCAACACCTCGCACGGGCTGCACATCGCGGCGCTGGCCGGGGTCTGGTCGGGCGTCGTCGCCGGGTTCGGCGGGATGCGCCACCTCGAGGCCGGCCTGTCGTTCTCGCCCCGGCTGCCGCAGGAGCTGTCCCGGATCACGTTCGCGATCCGCTGGCGCGGGCGCCGGCTGCGGGTCGAGATCACGCCCGAGCAGGCCTGGTACAGCCTGGCCGAGGGCGGCGAGATGGAGCTGCTGCACCACGGCGAACGGCTGACGGTTCCGGCCAACAGCGCGGTGCTGGCGGCGATCCCGCCGGCCGCGCCGGTCGAGCCGCTGCGCCAGCCGCCGGGGCGGGAGCCGCTGGTCCGGCGCCTGCGTGAAGCGCGCGAGTAGGACGGGTGGCGCAGCCGCTTCGGCGGCTGTGCCACCCTACTCGGCGTGGGGGACCAAGACCTGCCGTCGCCGTTCGCCGTCGCCGACGCCGCGTCGCTCCGCGGTCAGTTCCTGACCCAGCTCGGTACCTGGCTCCGGCTCGGTGGGGCGCTGCTCGCCGTCGTCGGCGGTGCGGCCGTGTTCTCCGAGAGCCGGTTCGCGGTCCTCGCGGTCCTCGGCTTCGCCGTCGCCCTCGGCGGTGAGATTCTCCTGCTCGTGCGACGTCCCGAGCGCGACTGGTACCACGGCCGGGCGGTCGCCGAGTCCATGCGGACGCTCGGCTGGAAGTACGCCGTGGGTGGCGCGCCGTTCGGCTCCGGCCCCTGTTCGTCCCAGCTGGACGCCCGGATCGACGCGGCCGTGCGGGTCGGGCGGGACGGCCTCGACCTGACGTTCCGGGCCCCGGCCGCGACGACGGCGATGGACGCGATCCGCGCGCTGCCGTTCGCGCAGCGTCGCGAGCTGTACGGGCGCGACCGGATCGGCGTCCAGCGCGAGTGGTACGAGTCGAAGGCCGGGTGGAACCGGCGGCAGTCCCGGCGCTCGCGGCTGGCGCTCGTCGCCGGGGAGGCGATCGCGCTGGTGCTCGCGGCCGGCCGGGCAGCCGGGGCCTGGGATCTGGACTGGTCGGCGATCCTCGCGGTGCTGCTGGTCTCGGCCGGCACCTGGGTGGCGCTCAAGCGGTACGAGGAACTGGCCGTCGCCTACGGCGTCACGCTGACCGAGTTGGGGCTCGTCGCCGAGTCCGTGCGGGACGCCACCGAGGCCGAGTGGCCCCGGGTCGTCGCCGACGCCGAGCTGGCGATCAGCCGCGAGCACACGCTCTGGCTGGCCGCCTGCGCCGACCCCGGGCATGCGCGCTGACGGCGGAACTGCCAGGGTGGTCGGTTGTGGAGAGCACCTACCTGCTAGCGGTCGACCTCGGCGTGACGAACACGGTCGCGGTCTTACGCTCACCGGCCGGTAGGTCCACTCCGCTGGTCTTCGACGGCGACACGCTGCTGCCGTCCGGCGTCCTGCTCGACCCGTCCGGCGCGGTGCTCACCGGCCGGGACGCGATCGCCCGGTCGGCCGAGTTCCCCGACCGCTACGAGCCCGCGCCCCGGTCCCGGGCCGCCGACGCCGTGCTGCGGCTCGGCGGCACCGAGACCACCCCGGCCGACCTGCTCAGCGGCGTCCTGGCGGCGGTCGGTTCGGCCGCGGCCGAGGTGGCCGGCTCGATCCCCGACACCGTGCTCACCCACCCCGTGCTCTGGCGCCGGTCGGAGGAGGGCGTCCTCCGCCGGGCCGCCGCCCAGGCCGGCTTTCCGAACGTCACGCTGCTCTCCGAGCCGATCGCGGCCGCGTCCGTGCTGCCGGTTCCGCTCGGCGCCCACGTCGTCGTGGTGGACGTCGGGGCGCGCGGGTTCGAGGCCTCGGTCGTGCGCCACGAGGACGACGGATTACGCGTGCTGACCGTCGGCGGCGACACCACGATCGGCGGCCGCCGGATCGACGCGGCGATCGCCGCCCACCTGGCCGGCACCGCGGGTCGTCAGCGCCGCGACGCCTGGCGCGCGATCGACCGTCCGCAGGATCCCGGGCAACGCCAGGTGCAGCGCGCCTTCTGGGACGACGTCCGGGCGGCCAAGGAGGCGCTGGCGTCGGCCGACCGGGTGCCGATCTCGGTGCCGGGCCTCTCCGCGAAGCAGACGCTGACCCGGGCCGACCTGGAACGGTTCGCCCGGCCGCTGGTCGACCGGGTCGGACGGGTGACCGGCCGGGTGCTGCGCGAGGCCGGGCTGCGCCCCTACGACGTCGACACGCTGCTGGTCATCGGCGGGGCCGCCCGGCTCCCGATGCTGGCGCCCGCGCTCTACCTGGCGCTGGGCGTCGAACCGGTGCTGGTGGAGCGTCCGGAGATCGTGATGGCGGTCGGAGCGCTGCGGCACACGGCCGCGCACGCCGGGGTCTCCGCGACGCGGGCGCGGCCGCCGGTGGTCGTCCCGGCCCCGCGGCGGGCGCCGTCGACCGGGGTTCCGGCGGCCGCGGCCCGGTGGGCGCGGGCCGCGACCCGGGGGATACGCCGTCCGATCGGGGCGCTGCCCGCCCCGCCGAAGCGGGCCGCGCTGACGAACTCCCACGAACCGGTCGACAGCCTGCCGGTGCTGCGCGAGCGCTCCGGACCGGCGCCCGCGCCGGCCAGCCGCTACGGCTGGGCGTTGATTCTCGCGCCGATCATCGCGCTGCTGCTCGTCGTCGCCGTGCTGGTGCTTCTACAGCACTGAGGTCCCGCGCTTCCGCGCGGGACCTCAGCCACCCAGCGACCTATTCCGGAGCGTCGGCCAACGGCCAGCCGCCGGCGGCGAGCCGGGCCGAGACCCGGGCCACGTCCTCCGCGGACGCCTCGTCGAGGGTCGCCTGGCTGATCAGCTTCTCGACGTCGTCCGTGGTGATCTCCTCACCCTGGATCGCGAGCATCGACAGGTCGGACGCGATCTGACGCACCTCGTGCTCGGTCAGCTTGCGCCGGAGCAGCCCCAGCAGGACGACGTAGTCCTGCCGCGGAACCCCGGCGGGGTAGCCGGCGCGGAGCCATTCGAGCGCGCGGGTGAGGAAGTTCGAGCGGGTCTCGTTGCCGATGGGGGTCGTCATCGATCAGCCCTTGTTCTCGATGGTCGGGTAGATGTGCTCGAAGCTCAGGACCTTCCCGAACCCGAACGCGATGATGTAGGTGATACCCAGCAACGCGATGAGTACCACCAGCGCGAAGCAGAGGATCCCGACGATCCGGCCGGCCGGGTGCGCGGCCGGAGCCGCGGTGCCGTCGGCGTGGACCTCGGCCTCGCCACCGGTGCCCCAGGCCATCGCCCGGATGCCGAACGCGAACAGCGTCGGCAGCCCGGCCCCCAGGATCAGGCCGATGAGCAGGACCTTCCAGGCCGCCTGGAGCGCAAGTGAAACGTTGTGCATGGGGGTTCGTCTCCCGGGATCAGACGGACGCGGGGGTGCGGTCGGTGGTGGTGGGCTGGCCCTCTTCCCACTCCTCGTTCACGTTGCCGGCGTGGACCGGCTTGAGCCGCGAGCGGATGTACATGAACACGGCCGCGGCCAGGAGAAGGAGGAAGACCACGATCGCGCCGACCAGGCCGCCACCGAGGATGTCGCCGATGTACCACATCACCGCGCCGACGACCGCGGCGCTGGGCAGCGTGATCACCCAGGCGGCGACCATGCGGCCGGCCACCCGCCAGCGGACCGCGGCACCGCGCTTGCCGATGCCGGTGCCGAGGATCGACCCGGTGGCGACGTGCGTGGTCGAGAGCGCGAAGCCCAGGTGGCTGGAGACCAGGATGACCGCGGCCGAGGCGCCCTCGGCGGCCATGCCCTGCGGCGGGGCGATCTCGACCAGGCCCTTGCCGAGCGTGCGGATGATCCGCCAGCCGCCGAGGTAGGTGCCGGACGCGATCGCGAGCGCACAGGCGGCCTTGACCCAGAACGGGATGTTCTCGGTGTCGGTCCAGTGCCCGGACGCGATCAGCGCGAGCGTGATGACACCCATCGTCTTCTGGGCGTCGTTGGTGCCGTGGGCCAGCGAGACCAGCGAGGCCGAGCCGATCTGGCCCCAGCGGAAGCCGGTGTCGGTGTACCGCGCGGCGACGCCCTTGACGATCGCGTAGATCAGCCAGGTGCCGACCGCGGCGATGATGCAGGCGATGACGGGGGACAGCAGGGCAGGCAGGACGACCTTGCCGACCACGCCGTCGAGCTTGCTGCCGTCGCCGTTCCAGTTGACGCCGCTCCAGCCGAGGCCGGCGATCGTCGCGCCGATCAGGCCGCCGAACAGGGCGTGCGAGGAGCTCGACGGGAGGCCGAGCAGCCAGGTGGCGAGGTTCCAGATGATGCCGCCGGCGAGGCCGGCGAGCACGATGATGAGGAGCGCTTGCCCGCCGTCGGCGGTCAGTGCTTCCTTCGGCGTGCCGTCGTGATTTTGAATCTTGACCACGGCGTTGGTGACCGTCAGCGCAACTTCGACGGACAGGAACGCACCGATCAGGTTCAAGATCCCCGACAGCGCGACTGCAGTCTTGGGCTGCAGTGCCCCGGTGGCGATGGACGTGGCCATCGCGTTTGCGGTGTCGTGAAAACCGTTCGTGAAGTCGAACCCTAACGCGACGATCACGACCAGCACGAGGACTACCGATGCAGCTGTCACGCGATCCAGATTGCGCGCGCCAACCATCAGCCATCTAGGGCCGGACGTCTGAGTCCGACCAATGTTCGCCTTCGGTTCACCTTCGTCCGGGAACTTCCGCGGACGCTGCGGAAACGACTGTTTGCCCGCGGGCGACCAGGGTTGAAACGTGGTGTTCCCTGGGCCTTCTTGCGCGCATCAGTGTGCTGACGGACACGCCGTGCCGCTGCGCGCCGGGCAGTCCACGTTCACTGCCCGGCCATCTCGCGTTCCACTTCGGACCTCCTGGCCGGGGCGCCGCGCCGCTCGGATGAATCAGCGGGGAGCCGGGGCTTCGCGGCCCTCGGTGAGGGTGGCGTCCTCGACGCCGACTCCGCCCGCCAGTTCGGCCAGCGGCGTCGCCTCCTCCGGGTCCCGGTCCGCCTTGGCCAGGTCGACGGTCGTCCGCAACTCGACCTTCGGCAGCGCGATCGCGGCGAGCACTCCCACGACGCCGATCACCGCGGCGATCAGGAAGATGTGACCGGTGGCGTCGCCGTAGGCGGCCCGGACGATCTCCTGGAACGCGGGCGGCAGCGCCTTGAGGTCCAGCGTGCTGGTGTCCCCACCGGCCGCGGAAGCGGGCACCCCGGCCGCGGCCAGCTTGGCGGTGATGTCGGTGGTCACCTTCGAAGCCAGCACCGCGCCCAGCACCGAGACGCCGATCGTGCCGCCGAGCGACCGGAAGAACGTGATCGCCCCGCTGGCCGCGCCCAGGTCCGACAGCGCCACCGTGTTCTGGACGACCAGCACCAGGTTCTGCATCGACATGCCGACGCCGGTGCCGACCAGGAACATCCCGACGCCGACGATCACCAGGTTGGTCCGGTGGTCGATCGTCCCCAGGATCGCGAACCCGGCCACCAGCACGACCGTGCCCGCGATGATGTACGGCTTGATCTTGCCGGTCGCGGTGATCAGCCGTCCGGCGATCGTCGACGAGAGCAGGACGCCGGCCATCATCGGGATCGTCAGCAGGCCGGCCTCGGTGGGGGAGTACCCGCGGCCGATCTGGAAGTACTGACCGAGGAAGACCGCGCCACCGAACATCGCCATGCCGACCGCCAGGCTGGCGACGATGGCCAGCGCCGGCGTCCGCTGGACGATCACCCGCAGCGGCACGACGGGTTCGCGCACCCGGCTCTCCACCCAGGTCGCGAACGCCAGCACGGCCAGACCCGCGAGAACCATCACCGCGGTCGGCCACGACAGCCAGTCGAACGACGAGCCGACGAACGTCACCCAGATCAGCAGGATGCTCACGCCGCCGGCGATCAGGAACGCCCCGGCGTAGTCGATCGACACGTCCGCGCGCTTCACGACCGCGAGGTTCAGCGTCCGCTGCAGGACGGCGAGCGCGACGATCGCGATCGGGACGCCGATGAAGAAGCACCAGCGCCAGCCGAGCCAGTCCGTGTCGACGATCAGGCCGCCGAGCAGCGGGCCGCCGACCGTCGCCAGCGCCATCACCGCGCCGAGGTAGCCGTTGTAGCGGCCGCGCTCGCGCGGCGGGATCATCGCCGCCATCACGACCTGCACCAGCGCCTGCAGACCGCCCATGCCCAGGCCCTGGAACGCGCGCGCGGCGATCAGCTCAGCGGCGTTCTGCGCGAAACCGCAGATGATCGAGCCGATCACGAAGATCGTGATCGCGATCTGGACCAGCAGCTTCTTGCTGAACAGGTCGGCGAGCTTGCCCCAGATCGGCGTGGTCGCGGTCGCCGCGAGCAGCGACGCGGTCACCACCCACGTGTACTGCGACTGGCTGCCGTTCAGCGCGCCGATGATCGTCGGCAGTGCGGTCGAGACCACGGTCGCGCTGGTCATCGCGACGAACAGCACCAGCAGGAGGCCGGAGAGGGCCTCCAGGATCTGCCGGTGGGTCATCGCCTGGTTCTGCGGGGGTGAAGCGGTCGGCGCGGTCATCGGCGCGCGTCCTCCAGAATCTGGGCCCTTGCTTGACTGATGCAACCGCACGATACCTTCTCAACGGGAAAACTTGCACGCTGGGCAAGATCGCCGGAACGCGCGCTAAGCTCACCGGCGTGGACGCCCCGGAAGGACTCCGCGAGCGGAAGAAGGCCGCCGCGCGACTCGCGCTGCACGAGGCGGCCGTGCGGCTGGCCCTCGAGCACGGGCTCGACCACGTCACGACCGAGGCGATCGCCGACGCCGCCGACCTGTCCCGCCGGACGTTCTCGAACTACTTCGCCAGCAAGGAGGACGCGATCCTCGACGGCGACGTCGTCCGGCTGCAGGACTGGCTGGCGGCGCTGCGCGACCGGCCGCCGTCCGAGCCGCCCTGGCGCGCGCTGCGCGCGAGCCTCAACTCACTCACCGATCGCTGGCTCGACCCCGACCTGGCCCGGGTCACCGCGATGCGCGCGCTGCGTCAGCACCCGTCGTTGCTGGCTCGCCAGTCGGCGATCTACGGCGCGTTCGAACGCGACGCGGCCGGCGTGCTGCTGGCCCGGTCCGGTGCGCACGCTCCGGACGACCGGCGGGCGGCCCGGGTGCAGGCGGCCGCGTTCCTGAGCGGGCTCCGCGTCGCGATGAATCTCTGGGTCGAGGAACCGGACGTCCACCACCTGATGCCCACGCTCGACCAGGTCCTCGACCAGCTCGGCCGCGGGTTCGAGTGACCGATCGGCCCGGCCGGGGCGCACGCCCCGGCCGGGAACCGGTCACCGAACCGGCGTGAAACCGGTCGCGGTGCGGGTGAACCGCTGCGGCGCGGCGCCGGGTGACGTCTCCACCTGGAGCTGATTCGCCTTCAGGTCGACCTTCGGACCGGGCCCGCTGCCGACCAGCTCGACGAGCGCTGCCGGACCGGGAAACACGTCGGGCTGCCCCAGGAACGCGACGATCGCGTAGGTGAGCTGATCCGTCCGGCCCGGCTCGGTCGGCCGGATCCGGATGACGACCACCGCCGACTCCGGCATCGCGGAGTCCGCCGGCACGTGGACGACCGGGAACGCCCGCGTATCGACCTCGAACTGCAGCGGCCACTGGTCGTCCTTGGGCAGCTGGGCGACGCCGTTGACGAAGTGCGCGATCGGCCCGCCTCCGCCCGGGCGCCCGGCCGTGATCACCGGCCGCTTGCTGACGTCCAGCGGCAACTCCCAGTCCCCGTTCGCGAAGTCGACGTCCCGGATCGACGACGGCGCCGGAACCACCGCGGACTTCGCCGGTGCCGGCAGCGCGGCGAGCGGCACGACGGCCGGATCGAACGACGCCGCCGGCACGTCGCCCGGCTTCGCGGACGCCCCGAAAGCGAGGAACGTGCTCTCCACCGTCCCGGTCTTCACCGCCATCACCGCGCCGCTCTCCGGGTTGACCAGGATCCGGTCGGTGACCCCGCCGACCGTGAACCCGATGCCGGGCGAGTGCCGTCCCCGCCCGTCCACGCCGTCCCGGACGAGATACGCGCCGGGAATCCGGGTCGCGACGTCGTACACCCACCCGCGGATCACCGGACTGGCCTGACCACCCAGCTTCAGCATCTGCGCGACCGCGGCCGACATCCGGAACGTGCCGTGTCCGTCGCGGTCGGCCTTCTCCAGTGCGGCCAGCAGGTCCTCGGGGCGCAACGTGCGGGCGGCCAGATCGAGCAGCTGGTAGTTCGGCCGTTCGATCATGGCCTGGAACACCGTCGTCTTCGGTGTGCCGGCGGGCAGGTCCACGTACGGGCGGAGGTCTCCGCTGCCGGTGCGGCCGAAGCTCTGCTTCTGACCGTTCGCCGAGTACCAGGACTCGCGGGTCGAGCCGCCGGAGGCCTCCCGGACGTAGATGAAGTCGTCCGGCCGGTAGCCGGGCAGCTGCCAGTCCCGGCCCTCCCGGTTCGAGGCCGCGGCCAGCAGGCTGCGCAGCTCGGCCAGCGACTTCGGGCCCGACCCGGCGGGTGTCACCGAGTTCGTCTCCCGGCCGAGGAACAGGCTCACTCCGGCGGTCAGGGCGACGACCAGCACCAGGGCGGCGGCAGTCAGCAGCGGGACGGCCCAGCCGCTGTTCCGGAACGTGCGGCGCGTCGTCAGCTGCGAGAGCAGCGCGTCCCGAGGTACCCCGGGCTCACGGTCGGCCGGTGCGGCCGGCAGCAGGGCCGCGACCTCGGCGATCTCGGCGTGTTCGGTGGTGTTCATCGGGCCTCCTGCCGGGCCGGCGCAACGGTGTCGCGGAGATGGGCGCGCGCCCGGGACAGCCTCGAGCGCACGGTGCCGATCGGGATGCCGAGCGCTTCGGCGGTGGCGGCGTAGTCGAGCCCGGCGTAGACGCAGAGCGCGACGACCTCCCGCTCGGGCCGGCGCAGGGTCTCGAGCGCGGCCCGGACCGCGCGCCACTGGTCGAGGTCGTCGAGGTGCCCGACGAGCGCCTCGGCGAAGTCGGGCTCGGCCGGAACCCGCGGCAACCGGGCCAGCGCCGCCGCGTGGCGACGCCGGGCCCGGGCGGTGTTCCGCACGACGTTCGTCGCGATGCCGAGCAGCCAGGGCAGCAGCGTGCCGCCCTCGGCGTCGATGCGTTCCCGGCACCGCCAGGCCTCGAGGAACGTCAGCGAGACCGCGTCCTCGGCACCGGTCCAGTCACCGAGTAATCGGTAGGCGTGGTTGTAGACGGGGCGTGCGGCCGAGTCGAACAGCTCGCCGAAGGCGGCCGAGTCCCCGGCCCGCACGCGTTCCCGCAGAGTGGTCGTCACGCCCTACTTCTGTCCACAGCCCGGGCACAGTTCCGACTTATTTTGCCGGTGGCACTCCGGCGTACGGAACCAGGGCGGTGGAGACGATCGCCGGCCCCGGTGGGCCGCCCGACGCCCCGTCCGATTCGGCGAGCAGCGACCCGTCGTCCGGATCGATGAGGATCACCTGCCGACCCAGGGTCAGCGCCGTGCCGGGCCGGCCGACGGCGTCGGAGACGCCGGTCCGGACGGTCACGCCCGGCACCCGCAGGGCCGCGCGGTAGAGCCAGGTGCGGACCGCCGGTGACGCCAGACCGCCGTTGCGCAGCATCAGCCGGACCTTGGCGAAGATCGCGTCGTTCCCGGACGCGGTTCGGCGGAGCTCGGCGTAGAGCGCCTCGTCGCCGTTCCCGCGCAGGCCCTGCGCACCCGACATGTACGTGTAGGTCGGGTACTTCACCGCGCTGACCACGTTCTGCGGTGCCCCCGCTTTCCACTGCGTGAGCAGCGGATCGGTGGTGCGCAGGCCCTTCGCGTCGAGGATCGCGCCCCGGCTCCCGCCGCCCTCGTTGACCCAGATCTCGGTCGTCCCGGCCGGGTCGGTGCCCGGTGTCGTCCGGGTCTGCACGTAGACGAAGTCGCTCGGGTTGAACCCCAGTTCCCGCGGCTTCACGGTCCGGTCGACGACGTCGAGCCGGGCGCGCAGGTCCTGGATCGGCTTCGCGTCGGCGACCGGCGCGGGCGGGTCCGACCGCAGGCCGGCGCCGGCCAGCGCGGCGATCGCGACGGTCGCGGCCACCGCCCCGGCGGCCAGCGCGGGCACCAGGAACCGGCGACGCCGCGCTACCGGCTCGGTGCGCGTGATCTCGGCCAGCAGGGCCGCCCGCCGCTGGTCGGCGTCGGGGAGCGGACAGTCGATCACCACGCCTCCTCGTGCGCGGCGACCGGGGGAACGGCCACGTCCCGGAGCCGGGCCCGGGCCCGGGACAGCCGCGACCGGACCGTGCCGACCGGGATGTCCAGCGCCTCGGCCGTGGCGACGTAGTCCAGCTCGGCGTAGACGCAGAGCGCGAACACCTCGCGCTCGGGGCGGCGCAGCGCGCTCAGCGCCTGCTGGGCGGCCCGGGCCGAGTTCAGCACGTCGATCTTGTCGGCGACCTCGTCGGCGAAGTCGGGCTCGTCGCGCGGCTGGGGTAACCGGTCGAGTGCGGCCGCGTGCCGCCGCCGGGCCCGAGCGAGGTTGCGGGCCACGTTCGTCGCGATGCCGAGCAGCCACGGCACCAGCGGCCCGCCCTCCGGCTGCACCCGGTTCCGGCCCCGCCAGGCCTCGAGGAACGTCAGCGAGACCGTGTCCTCGGCCGCCGACCAGTCGCCGAGCAGCCGGTAGGCGTGGTTGTAGACGCGTCGGGCCCCGACGTCGAAGAGCTCGCCGAACGCGGCGGGGTCCCCGGCTCGGACGCGGTGGCGCAAGGATGTCGTCACAGGTGAAGTCCTATCGGGGGTATTCACTTGGCGGGGGCGAAGCCGAGGCCGCTACGGGTGTACTTCTGCGGGGTGGCCCCGGGGTGCTCGGCGATCGAGAGCGTGTCGCCGTCGGTGGTGACGACCGGGCCCGGGCCGTTCCGGACGATCAGGACGATCGACTGCGGCCCCGGGAACAGCGGGCCCGGCGCACCGGAGAACAGGATCACCGCGTACTGCACGTCGGGCAGCGAGGACGTGATCGCGATCGTCACGACCGCGCAGTCGGCGCCCGGCTTCTTGGCCGCGTCCTCGTACTTCGGCCCGGTCGTCGGCCAGACGCCGTCCAGCTGGGCCTGGTTCGGCGTCAGGTACACCGGCTTGCCGATCGTCAGCTCGAGCTTCTTCCCGCGCTCGGTCAGCGTCACCCGGCCGTCGCGGAAGTCGGCGACCGGCCCGCCGGAGCCCGAGTCGAGGCCCGCGTCGACCACCGGCGCTCTCGAGACGTCGATCGGCACCTCGAACTTCAGGTTGCGGACGTCGACGTCACGGATGTCGGCGGCCGGATCCCAGCTCGGCTTGCCCTGCGATACCTCGGGGACCTCGCTGGGCGACGGCGGTGGCGTGGCCTTCCGGATCGTCGTCGCGCCGACCTTGTCGACGATCCCGCCGAGCGAGATCGCGTCCGGCTTCCCGCCGGCCGGCAGCACGCCCTCGTAGCGCAGCGCGCCGGACGCCGGGTCGAACGCGATCATCTGCCGTCCGTAGGTGATCGCGGCGACGTGTTTCCCGGTGACGTCGACGACGTCCGGGTCGAAGCCGGCGCCGGGCACGAGCGCGGCCGCGTGGTAGAGCCAGGCCGCCGTCGGGGGTTCGGCCACCCCGGCCACCTGCAACAGCCGGCGGACCCGTGCGAAGACGTTCCCTTCGGGGTCGCCCTTGTCGTTCTTCGTCGCGTGCCGGATCGCCTCCAGCAGGTCGAGTGGCCCGGAGCGGCCCGCGTACGGATCGATCTTCGAGTACGTGGGCTGTTCGGCGGCGGTCTTCAGCGTCGACAGGATCAGGTTGCCGGTGACGCCGGACGGCTCCTCGGACATCGGGCCGCCGTCGATCCGGATGCTCGTCGTGCCGTGACCATCGGCCGGGAACCACTGCTCGCGGGTCGCGAGGGCGCCACCGGCCGTCCGGACCCGGGCCTTCGTGTAGACGTAGTCGGAGTCGGGCTGGGACCAGTTCGGGGCCCGGTACGACTTCACGGCCTTGTCGACGCGGGCCAGCAGCCCGTTCAGGCTGTCGTCGCGCAGCGCCGGGCGGGTCGGGGACGGCGCCCGGGCCGGGGCAGCGGTGGTCGTCGGGCGCCCGTCGGTCCGCGGCTCGAGCACCACCGCGCCGAGCACGACCGCGGCGACCGTGGCCGCGACCGCTCCGGCGGCCAGGAACGGGGGCAGCAGCCGACCGGTGCGCCGCACGGCCGGGGCTCGCTGCAGCTCCCGGAGGAGCGCGGCCCGGCGCTCGTCGGCGCCGGGCAGCGGAGCTTCACGGGCTGGCGGTGTGGTCGTCACACTCCTTAGCTGTCCACAGGAGCCACTCAGGTTCCGTGCGCGGACAGGTATTCCGTGAATCGCTCGTCGACCTCGGACGCGGTCAGCCCGAAATCGTCGAGCGTGTAGCGGTGTGCCGGACGGCGGGCGCCGGTGCGGCTCTCGGCGTGGATCTCGTCCATCGCGGTGCGGGCCGCGTCGGTGAGCTCGAGGCCGAAGTGCTCGTAGACCCGCGTCGCGGTGCCGAGCGGATCGGCGACGAACTCCTCGTACTCGACGTCGAAGAACTGGGCCGGGTCGTAGCGGGTCCGGTCGGCCCGGAACCGGTCGAGCCCGCGGGCCCACAGGTCGAGCTGATCCCGCCCCACCACCGAACCCCGGAACACCGTCGACCAGCCCTCGGTCGCCGCCTCGGCCAGGCTGCACACCGACGCCATCGCGGTCCGGGGCGCCCGGTGGGTCTGGATCACCAGCGCGTCCGGATAGGCGGCGAACAGCGCGTCGAGCGCGAACAGGTGACTCGGGTTCTTCAGCACCCAGCGTTTGCCGGCGTCCGGCAGGCCGATCAGCTGCAGGTTCCGCCGGTGCCGCCGGTACGCCGAGCCCCAGTCCTGCCCGGCCAGCCAGGCCGAGTAGCGGGGCAGGTGGGCCAGGCACTCGAACGAGATCGACTGCATCGACTGGCGAAGCAGCTGCCAGCACTCCTCGACCTGGTCGGCCGACATGTAGTGCAGCCCCATGAACTCCGGGTGCTCGACGTGGTGCTGCTCGAACGCGCTCGACAGCCGCTGGTAGAGCGGATCGGCGGCCCAGGTCTCCCGCGGCGGCCGGGGCTGCGGCATCTCGGTCAGCCACATCTCCAGCCCCTGGTGGGCCGGGTCGGCGGTGAGCAGACGGTGCAGCGCGGTGGTGCCGGTGCGGGGGAGACCGGTCACGAAGATCGGCCGCTCGATCGGCACCTTCGCGTACCCCGGGTTCGCCGCCCAGGACGCTTCCGACAACAGCCGGGCCACCAGCGCGCCCCGCAGGAACGCCCGGGTGACCGAGAAGCCCGCCGGGGTCAGCGCGGCCTCGGCCGCGTACGACTCCAGCAGCACCTGCAGGCCCTCGAGGTACTCGGAGTCCCCGAAGTCGGTGAGGCCGGTGATTCTGGTGGCCGAGGCGTGCAGGTCCTCGACCGTGCCGACCTTGTCGCGGACGACCATCAGTGGTGCCACTCCCCACAGTTGACGTCGAGACACTGGCCGGTGATCGCCCGGGCCATCGGCGAGGCCAGGAACACCACCGCGTCGGCGATCTCGTCCGGTTCGGGCAGCCGGCGCAGGTCGAGCTCGGCCGCGGTCTCGTCGTAGACGTCCTGCTGGGTGATCCCGCGCTGCTCGCCGAGGTAGCTGAAGTACCACTGGAGGTTCGGCGCCCAGATGTAGCCGGGCGCGACCGTGTTGACCCGGATGCCCCGCGGCCCGACCTCGGTGGCCAGGCTCTGCGACATCGCCAGCAGGCTCGCCTTGGCCATCTTGTACGGCCCGAACGTCCGCCGGGAGTGGCGCAGCACCGCCGAGTTGATCATGACCACCGACGCCTCTCCGGCCGATTCCAGGGCGGGGAGGAACTTCCGGGTCAGGGCCAGCGTCCCGAGGACGTTCGTCTCCAGGCCGCGCCGCACGTCCTTCAGGTCGACGTCGGCGAAGTCGGCCAGCGGGGGGATCGCGAACGCGTTGTTGACCAGCACGTCGGCGCGGCCGAAGGCCGAGAGCGTGGTCTCGACCAGCGCGGTGGTCTCCTCGTCCGACCGGATGTCGGCCCGGACCGTCACCGCCCGGCGGCCGAGCGCGGTGACCTCCTTCGCGACCTCGGCCAGCCGCGACTCGGTGCGCGCGGCCAGCACGACGTCGGCACCGGCCGCGGCCGCGCGCAGCGCGATCGACCGGCCGAGGCCCGGCCCGATCCCCGACACGACGACGACCTTGTCGTCGAGAAGACCCGTCATCCGAGCATCCGTTCCGCGGTGGCGGCCTGCCGGACCGCGATGCGATCGGCCCACGCCTCCGGCGTGATCCGCTGGTCCTCGTAGTAGGGGACGTGATCCTTCAGCTGTTCGACGGGTACCAGCTCGACGCTCGGCCCGTCGGCCGCCGTCATCTCGCGGGACACCCGCTGCCAGCGGATCTGGACGAACCCCCGGTCGTGGCCGGTGCGCTCGATCCAGTTCGTCAGCCCGGGGTCCCGTTCGCTGATCACGAACCGGATCAGCCCGTCCGGGTCGGCCTTCGCCTGGTCGGTGGTGAGGCTGGTCTGGTGGTTCGCGTAGTCGAGCGAGACGTACCAGCGGCTGCCCAGCTGCAGGCCCTGGTAGGGCGCGTCCGACTTCGGCACGGTGACGACCATCGCGACGTCGTCGGGTAACTCGTAGTGCCCGACCGACGAGTACTGGGTGGAGAGGCCGCCCGGCGTCAGGCGCGGCTCGGTCAGCGTGTTGACCGGCAGCTTCAGGTAGAACCACTCCGGGAACTGCAGCCAGGTGCGCAGCCGGGAGATCAGCATCTTGCCCGCGACCTCGTAGCGCTTGCGCATCTGCCCGGGGCCGATCGGCTCCGGCGCGTGCCCGAGCGTGTCGACGCGGTGGATGCGGATCTCGCCGCGCTTCTCGGTCGCCCAGTCGCTGTAGACCTCGCGGACCGCGAGCATCGTCGCGCCCGGGGCGAGCGTCACGTAGTTGCGCGCGGCCGGGCCGGGGCCGAAGCGCACCTCGAACGTGCCGTCGTCGGCGATGTCGATCGAGCGGTCGTCGAACGCCGACGGGCTGTCGGGCACCTCGGCGGCCGAGTAGTCGCCGGACAGCACCTGGAAGCTGAGGTCGCGGGTGCTGCCCCGGCGGCCGGTGACGACGTACTCGGCCTCCGGCCGCAGGTTCGCGTGGAAGTAGAGCGTGTCCGGGTTGTCGAGGCCCATCTTCGTGTACGGCCCGGTCGACTGCGCGAAGAACGGGAACTCGCGGTCGTAGGCCCAGGCCATGTGCAGCGACGCCTTGATGCTGCCGGCCAGGTAGTCGTACCCCTCGAGCAGGTCCTGCTCGGTGCGGACGTGGGGCGCGTCCGCGATGATCTTCTCGGCCTCGGCGATCGCGTCGGCGAACGGCTGGGTGAAACCGTAGAACTCGTTCTGATTATTGGTCAACGGTGGCCCACCTGTTCGACGTCAGCCGGAACTTGGGCAGGTCGTCCAGCGAGAGCGTCGCCTCGTAGGTGCGGTCGTACCCGGTGCGGCTGATCCGCCAGGCGCCGTCGGCCTCCCGGCGGTACGTGTCCTGGTAGAACGCGGCGCCCTGGATCACCAGCTGGTACTCCGGCGCGATGATCAGGTCGGTGAACGCCCAGGTGCCGGCCGCGGTGTCGCCGTTCACGGTGATCTCCGGCTGCCCGGCGGCGTGAACGCTGATCAGCTGCGGCCCGAGGTTCTCGCGCATGAACCCGAGGATCGCGGCCCGGCCCTCCAGGAGGAGCCGGTCGCCCATGGCGGGCGTCCCGTAGTCGGCGACCGCGTCCTCGGTCAGCGTGTCGGCGAGGCCGTCCCAGTCCTTCTGGTCGACGCTGCGCAGGTAGCGGTACTTGAGCTGGCGGAGGTCCTCCAGCGTGAGCAGGTGTTCCAGCGTGCGGCTCTCCATGGGCTCAGCGTGCCGCTTTCCTGGATTTCGCACAAGAACCTGTTCTACTTTGAGGCCATGACCGTGTCCTATGAGCTGACCCATCTGCAGGGCCTGGAAGCCGAAGCGGTCCACATCGTCCGGGAGGTCGCGGCGACGTTCGAGCGTCCGGTGCTGCTGTTCTCCGGCGGCAAGGACTCGGTCGTGATGCTGCACCTGGCGACCAAGGCGTTCTGGCCCGCTCCGGTGCCGTTCCCGGTGCTGCACATCGACACCGGCCATAACTTCGACGAGGTTCTGTCCTTCCGGGATCTGGCCGTCGAGCGCGCCGGCGTCCGGTTGATCGTCGGACGGGTCCAGGACGACATCGACTCGGGCGCCGTCGCCGACGATCCCGTCGCCGGGCGCAACCGTCTCCAGACGACGACCCTCCTGCGGACGATCGGCGAGCACCGTTTCGACGCGGTGTTCGGTGGGGCTCGGCGGGACGAGGAGAAGGCGCGCGCGAAGGAGCGGGTGTTCAGCTTCCGCGACCGGTACGGGCAGTGGGACCCGCGCGGGCAGCGTCCCGAGCTCTGGAACCTCTACAACGGCAGGCACAAGCCCGGCGAGCACATCCGGGTGTTCCCGCTCTCGAACTGGACCGAGCTCGACATCTGGCGCTACATCCGGGACGAGGGCATCGAGCTGCCGCCGCTCTACTACGCGCACCGGCGTCCGGTCGTGGCCCGGGACGGGATGCTGCTGGCCGTCACCCGGTTCCTTCCACTGCTCGCCGGTGAGGAACCGGTTTCCTCGCTCGTTCGATTCCGCACGGTCGGGGACGCGACCTGCACCGGCTGCGTGGAGTCGGCCGCGGCCACGCCGGACGACGTCGTGGCCGAGGTGGCGGCAACGCGGGTCACCGAGCGCGGCGCGACCCGGGCCGACGACCGCATCTCCGCGGCCGGCATGGAGGACCGCAAGCGGGAGGGCTACTTCTAAATGAAGTCATTGCGGATCGCGACCGCCGGTTCGGTCGACGACGGAAAGTCCACGCTGGTCGGGCGGTTGCTGTACGACTCCAAGGCGACGTTCACCGACCAGCTCGCCGCGGTCGAGCAGGCCAGCCGCGACCGGGGCGAGGAGCTGAACCTCGCCCTGCTCACCGACGGCCTGCGGGCCGAGCGTGAGCAGGGCATCACGATCGACGTCGCCTACCGCTACTTCGCGACGCCCAAGCGCTCGTTCGTCATCGCCGACACTCCGGGGCACATCCAGTACACCCGGAACATGGTGACCGGGGCGTCGACCGCGGACCTGGCGCTGATCCTGGTCGACGCGTCGCTGGGGCTCACCGAGCAGTCCCGGCGGCACGCGTTCCTGGCCAGCCTGCTCGGCGTCCCGCACGTCGTGCTGTGCGTCAACAAGATGGACCTGGTCGGGTACACGGCCGAGCGGTTCGAGCAGATCAGCGCCGACTTCGAGCGGTTCGCGGCCCGGCTCGACGTCCACGATCTGTCGGTGATCCCGGTCTCGGCGCTGCACGGCGACAACGTCGTCCACCGGAGCGCGGCGATGCCCTGGTACGAGGGGCTGCCACTGCTGCACCACCTCGAGCAGGTGCACGTCGCCTCCGACCGGAACCTGATCGACGCCCGCTTCCCGGTGCAGTACGTCGTGCGGTCGCCGAGCTTCCGCGGGTACGCCGGCACGTTGGCCGGCGGCGTGATGCGTCCGGGTGACGAGGTCGTGGCGCTGCCGTCGGGGTTCACGACCACCGTCCGGGCGATCTGGGCGCCGGGAGGCGTCCGCCTGGACGAAGCGTTCGCACCGCAGGCGGTGACCCTGCAGCTCGCCGACGACCTCGACGTCGGGAGGGGAGACCTGCTGTGCCGGCCGGGAAACCGGCCGCACGTCGGGTCCGACCTGGACGCGATGCTCTGCTGGTTCGGCGAGCGCAGCGGGCTGTCGGTCGGTGGGCGGTACGTGCTGCGGCACACGACCGCGGAGACCCGCGTGCGGGTGACCGCGCTGGAGTACCGGCTGGACGTGAACACGCTGCACCGGGATCCGGACGCTACGGACCTCACGCTCAACCAGATCGGACGGGCGCGGCTGCACGCGCAGCGGCCGGTGCTGTTCGACGCGTACCGGCGGAACCGGGCGACCGGTGGGTTCATCCTGGTGGACGAGGTCTCGAACGAGACGGTGGCGGCCGGGATGATCACCGGGCCCTCGGTGCGGTCGTCGTCGGTGTCGTGGCACTCCTCCGGCGTGTCTCGATCGGACCGGTCGTCGTCCGGCGCGACGGTCTGGCTGACCGGGCTGCCGGCCTCGGGGAAGTCGTCGGTGGCGGTGGAGCTCGAGCGCCGGTTGGTGGCCGCCGGGCGGCCGGCGTACCTGTTGGACGGCGACAACCTGCGCCACGGACTGACGTCCGACCTGGGCTTCGGTCCGGCGGACCGGTCGGAGAACGTCCGCCGCGTCGGTGAGGTCGCCAAGCTCTTCGCGGACGCCGGAGTGGTGGCGGTGGTGTCGCTCGTGTCGCCGTATCGTGCGGATCGGGACGCCGTCCGGGCGCTGCACCGGGCCGCGGACCTGCCGTTCGTCGAGGTGTTCGTGGACACGCCGGTCGAGGTGTGCGCCGAGCGGGATCCGAAGGGGCTGTACGCGCGGGGGGAGCCGGGGCTGACCGGGGTGTCGGCCCCGTACGAGCCGCCGCAGGCGGCCGAGCTGGTGCTACGCCCCGCCGACGGCGACCCGGTGACGACCGCCGGGCTCATCGCGGAGCTGCTGACCGGCTGATCACACGTGCGGTCACACGGTTTCACCCGATTCTCGCCGGGTGAAACGACTACTGCTCCTGGCCGCCGTGATCCCGATCCTGCTCTTCGGGACGCCGGCCGCGGCCACTGTGCCCACAGCGCCCACCGCGACGCTGTCCGCCGTCAGCATCACGTTCACGACCGGCGACGATGACAAGAACGGCAAAACGCTGCTGCTGATGCAGCTGGTCTAAAGGGTGTCACCACCGCGGCCGATCTGCGAACCGGGTACTTCTAGCTGGCGTTCCAGCCCCCTGGCACCGACACGTGGCATTTCAGCTACTCGATGCAGCTGACGTTCTCGGACGGCACCACCTACGTGTTCGGAGAGAAGACCCGGACGCTGACCGAGAAGATCGTCCACCAGCAGACCCCGTTCACGACGGTGTCGCAGACCAAGGTGCCGAACGTCATCGATCAGACCGAGGCCGCGGCTAAGGCGTCCGTGCGGGCGGCGGGGCTCGTACCGGGCCGGGTCACGCACGAGGTCGATGCACGCTGCGAGCACGTCGGCGTGGTGCTGCGGGAAGTTCCCGGCCCCGGGGCGACCGTCGACAACGGCAGTGCGGTCGATCTCGTGATCGGCGACGAACCGAAGACGGCATGCCCATGAAGGCGCTGGTGATGGCGGTCGTTGTACTGGCGCTGGTGCTGATCGGACGACCGGCCGCGGCCGCGACGCCGACCGCCGTCCTCACCTCGGCGAGCGTCACGTTCACGACGACGGACGAGGACAAGGACGGCGACACGGCGGTCTACCTGGAGTTGAAGACCGGGGACGGGCGGCAGGCCGGCTGGCTCACCGGCTTCTACGGTCGTTTCGACGACGGGTCGGTGCACGGGCCGCTCACGTTCTCCGACGGCACCTCGTACGTGCTGGCCGAGAAGAACCGCAGCCTGAGCGAGTCGAACCGGGCCCTGACCGCGTCGTTCGCACCGGTGTCCCAGGTGAGGGTGCCGAACGTGATCGGGCAGACCGAGGCCGCGGCGAAGGCGGCCGTGCGAGCGGCGGGACTGACCCCGGGTGCGGTCACTCACGAGGTCGATCCGCGCTGCGAGCACGTCGGCGTGGTGCATCGCGAGATCCCGGGCGCCGGTGCGCTTGTCGACGGCGGTTCCGTGGTCGTGCTCGTCATCGGCGACGAGCCGAAGACGCACTGCCCTTAGCGCAGGTGGACGGATGCCCAGTCGGCGAGGGTGCGGGGGGTGAGGCCCTGGGCGTGGGCGAATTCGGGGCGGGCCGGGGCCGGGTGGTCGGTCGAGTAGCGCTGGGCGCGGGCGAAATGCTCCGCCGGCCCCTCGCCCTCGGCGGGCAGCGCGATCTCGGTGCCGAGCACGTCCGAGAGGATCTTCGCGACCTCGCGCATCGACAGCCGGTCGCCGGCCAGCTCGAGCTCGACGCCGTCGAAGCGGGCCGGGTCGGCGAACGCGGCCGCGGCGGCCGCGCCGATGTCGTCGGTGGCGATCCAGGGCTGGGGCACGTCCGGGTCGTGCGCGACCAGCAGCCGGTCGTCGGTGCCGTTGGCGAAGTAGAACGACGGCCGGATCAGGTTCTCCATGAACGTCGACGGGCGCAGGATCGTCCAGTGCTCGACGCCGGACGTCCGGACGAAGTCTTCGATCTGGGCCTTCGTGCGCCAGTAGTGCGGCATGTGCTCGCCGTACTTCTCAGGGTCGGGCAACGGGCGGCCGGTGCCGGAGACCGACGTGTGCACGATCTGCTCGACGCCGGTCCGCACGGCCGCGTCCACGAGGTTGCGGCCGTGGCGGACCTCGGCGTCGCCCAGCAGGTTCTCCAGGTCGGGAAGCTGCACCGAGAACACGCCCCGGACGCCGTCCGCGGCCGCGCGCAGCGACGCGGGGTCGTCGTAGTCGGTGGCGACCACCTCGGCGTCGGCGTCGGCGAGCGCCCGGGCCCGCGGGTGGTCGGGGTCGCGGACCAGCGCGCGGACCGGCGTGCCCTGCGCGAGCAGGGCTCGGGTCGCGGCGCTGCCCTGGCGGCCGGTGGCGCGGGCGACGAGAACTGGACGCATGTGTTCCTCCCTGAGCGGTTCGAAACGGGGTGGCCCTCCGTTTCTCGCTGGGTACGATACGGGGGCCCACCCCGTTTTCGTCAAGAGGGGCTCGAATGGTGCGTGCGGACCAGGCGCGGAACCGGGCGGCGCTGATCGCGGCCGCGGCCGACGTCATCGCCGTGGACGGGGCCGACGCGTCGCTGGAGGAGATCGCCCGCCGGGCCGGGGTCGGCTCGGCGACGCTGCACCGGCACTTCCCGTCCCGGCGGGCGCTGTGGGAGGCGGTGTTCCACGACCGGGTCGTCGGGCTCTGCGTCCGGGCGGGCGAGCTCTCCGACGACCAGGACGGGCTGGTCACCTGGCTCGGGGAGCTGGCGGCGTACTCCGCGTCGGCCCGCGGGCTGGCGTTGGCCCTGCTGGAGAGCCCGGGTGGGATCGCCGCCGAGGACACCTGCCACGGCCTCATGCGCGACGCCGCCGGCGGTCTGCTCGAGCGCGCGACCGCGGCCGGGACGGTCCGGCCCGGAGTCGACGTCGACGACCTGCTGCGGCTGGTGAGCGCGATTTCGTTCGCCACCGAGGGGGACGAGCCGGGCGCGGCGAGGCTCCTCGATCTCGCCGTCCGCGGGCTGGCCCGGGTCTAGATGGTTGATTGCGATGTTCAGTGGTCGTAGGCGGTCAGCGATCGGGTGGCCGGTAGGGGTGCAGACCAGAGGCGGGCGCAGGTCCCAGAACCATCGGGAGTGTGACGCGTAGTAGCCGTAGTGGGCGTAGCCGGCCAGATCGGAGCTCCCGGGAGGCGCCGCAGCGGAGTCGGCCAGCCACAGGTCGCCGTGCCGGAACGTGGTGTCGCGGGCTGATTCCCGCTGCATCCGGGCTAGCAGGCCACCCGCGGCGCGCAGGCGGGCGGTGACCAGGCGCAGCCGGCGACGTTCGGAGGTGACCCGGAGCAGGGGCTGCGCTGTTGCGGCGGTCAGCAGCTGCTCGTCGGAGAACACCGCCGGACGGCCGGCGGCGGGGCACCCGATCATCGATCCCTACGCAGAGTGCGGTCAGGAGGGTGTCGAGGTCTTCGGTCACACGCAGACCAGCGGCACCCTCCGTCGCACGTCACGGGGTCAACCACGCCGCCACGCCGTCAGGAATCAATCATCCAGCGGGCTCTGGACAGATCGGCGTGAGATGCGTCATGCTCGGTCGCGGCATACTGCATACAGTAGGCAGGTGTGCGATGGAGCATTCGCTGGTGACCGACGTCCACGGCCGGCAGTACCGGGTCGGCGAGAGTGCCACTGATCTGACCGGACGGTCCCGGGCCTGGATGGTGCGGGCCCCGCAGGCCGCGATGGCGGCGGCGGGCCTGTTGCAGTACGGCGCGGCGGCGGTGCTCCCGGTGCTCGGCCGGGGGCGGGCCGAGGCACTGTGGTTGCTCGGGGTGTGGGTGGTGTGTCAGGCCGGGGTCGCGGTTCCGGCGACGTGGCTCTACCGGCGGTTCGGGGCTCGGCTGCTGGTGCCGGCCGGGGTCTGCTGTGCGGTGGGGTTGGCGGCGCTGGCTCACGGGGGGTCGTTCGGGGTTCTTCTGGCCGGGTACTCGCTGCTCGGTGGGGTGGGGGCGGGGCTGACGTACGCGGTGTGCGTGGGTGCGGTCACCGAGTGGTTCCCGGAGCGCATCGCGGGGGCCACCGGGGCGGTGAGCGGCGCGTTCGGGTACGGCTCGGTGCCGTTCGTCCTGGCCGCGGCGTGGGCCTTCGGCCCCTCCGCGACCGGCTCGGCCGCGAGCGGCGGGGTCCACTCGGCCGCGGGCGGCGGGGTCCACTCGGCCGCGGGCGGCGGGGTCCACTCGGCCGCGGGCGGCGCGGGCGTCCTCCTGCTCGACTCGGCGGCGGTGGTCGTCGGGTTGGCGGTGGTCGGGGCCGGGCTGATCCTGCGACGGCCGCCCGCGCACTGGTGGCCGGCTCAGCTCGATCCTCGCCTGTGGGCGATCGACCGGCGGCTCAACCGGAGCATCCCGCGGAACGCGCCGGCGATCCGGGCGTTCGGCCCGGCCGAGGCCCTGCGGACCGGCGCGCTCCCCTCGATGTGGCTGGTCGTCGGCGTGATCGCGGCGATGGCCCTGTTCGATCTCGGGTACCTGGCGACGTCCGGCGCCGGAGTCGCGGTCCCGATCGCCGTGCTCGCGCTGGCCACCGGCGCCGGGCGGGTCGTCACCGGGCGGCTGTCCGACCGGCTCGGGCGGCGCCGGATGCTGGTCGCGGCCCTGCTGCTGGGCGGCCTCGGTCAGCTGGGGATCGCCGCCGACGGCCCGGTGCAGCTCGCGTCGGCAGCGGTGGCCGGAGCGGGCACCGGAGCGGGGTACTCACTGCTGGTCGGCCTGGTCCGCGACTGGTTCGGCGACGAGGCCACGCTGCCCAACTACGGCCTCGTCTACAGCGGCAAAGCCGCCGGGGGAGCAGTCGGCCTCCTTCTGGTGGCGGCCGCCCCACCGTCCGCGAGCCTCCCCGCCGACGGCGGAACGGCCACCTTCGCGCTGGCCGCCGCACTGGGAATCGCCGGCGCCGTCGCCGCGGCCAGACTCCGCCGCCCCGGCCACCCCCAACTCCGCCTCCCCGGCCGCTGACGACCCCGGCCCACGCCCGCAACCCGCGCCCCGAGCCACAACCCCGCGGCCACCGCCCCACCAGCACTTCTCTGTTCACTCTGGACAACCGATGTGATCTAGGCCACCATACTGGATCACGTCATACGGTATGCAATATGCAGGCGCCCGACGACGCAGGAGGACGACGATGGGTAAGGCACTCGAGGGCATCCGGATCCTCGACATGACTCACGTCCAGTCAGGACCCTCGGCCACGCAACTACTCGCCTGGCTCGGCGCAGACGTCATCAAGCTCGAAGCCCCCGGCAAAGGCGACATCACCCGCCAGCAACTCCGCGACCTCCCCGACGTCGACTCCCTGTACTTCACGATGCTCAACTGCAACAAGCGCAGCATCACGGTCAACATGAAGTCCGACGAGGGCAAAGAGGTCTTCACCCGCCTGGTCCAGGAATCGGACGTGCTCGTCGAGAACTTCGGTCCCGGCGTCGTCGACCGCTTCGGCTTCGCCTGGGAGCGCCTGCAGGAGCTCAACCCGCGCCTGGTCTACGCGTCGATCAAGGGCTTCGGCCCCGGCCGGTACGCGGGCTTCAAGGCCTACGAGGTCGTCGCGCAGGCGATGGGCGGCTCGATGAGCACCACCGGCGACGAGGACGGCCCGCCGACCGCGACCGGCGCCCAGATCGGCGACTCCGGCACCGGCGTCCACCTGGTCGCGGGCATCCTGGCCGCGCTGCTGCAGCGCACCACCACCGGCCGCGGCCAGCGGGTCCAGGTCGCGATGCAGGACGCGGTGCTCAACCTCTGCCGGGTGAAGCTCCGCGACCAGCAGCGGCTGGCCCACGGACCCCTCGGCGAGTACCCGAACGACAACTTCGGCGACGAGGTCCCGCGCTCCGGCAACGCGTCCGGGGGTGGCCAGCCCGGCTGGGCGGTCAAGTGCGCCCCGGGCGGCCCGAACGACTACATCTACGTGATCGTCCAGCCCACCGGCTGGGCCCCGATCGCCAAGCTCATCGGACGCCCCGAACTGGCCGAAGACCCGGCCTGGGCCACCCCCAAGGCCCGCCTCGACAAGCTCGACAAGATGTTCGCGCTGATCGAGGAGTGGACCGAGCAGCACACCAAGTGGGCGGTGATGGAGGACCTCAACGCCCACGACATCCCGTGCGGCCCGATCCTCTCCACCCGCGAGCTGATCGAGGACGACACGCTCGCCACGCTCGGCTCGGTCGTCGAGGTCGACCACCCCGAACGCGGCCCGTTCAAGACCGTCGGCTGCCCGATCAAGCTCTCCGACTCGCCCGTCGACGTCGAGCGCTCGCCGCTGCTCGGCGAGCACACCGACCAAGTCCTGTCCGAACTCGGCCTGGCCGATCGGGCCGACGCCTACCGCGCCGCCGGCGCGATCTGAGGGAGACCACCGACATGGCCGTCCAGACCGAAGCCGGGCCCAGGACCATCGTGCAGAACATCCTCGACGCCGTGCGGGCCGAGGGCCGCGACGCGCTCACCGCCCCCGAGGGACGCGCGGTGGTCGAGGCCTACGGCATCAGCACGCCCGGCGAAGCGCTCGCCACCAACCCCGAGGACGCCGTGGCCGAGGCGACCCGCATCGGGTTCCCCGTCGTTCTGAAGATCGTCTCGCCCGACATCCTGCACAAGACCGAGGCCGGCGGCGTCCTCGTCGGCATCAAGAACGCCGCGGAAGCGGCGGACGGCTACCGGACCATCGTGCGGAACGCCCGCCACCACAACGAAAACGCGCGGATCGTCGGCGTCCAGGTGCAGCAGATGCTCACCCAGGGCCACGAGGTGATCGTCGGCGCGGTCACCGATCCGACGTTCGGCAAGATCGTCGCGTTCGGACTCGGCGGCGTGCTCGTCGAGGTGCTCAAGGACGTGACGTTCCGCCTCGCTCCGACCTCGCGGGCCACCGCAAAACAGATGGTCGAGGGCATCAAGGCGGCCGAGATCCTGCGCGGCGTCCGGGGCGCCGAACCCGTCGACCAAGAGGCGCTGGCCACGCTGATCAGCCGCGTCTCCGACCTGGTCACCGACTTCCCGGAGATCTCCGAGGTCGATCTCAACCCGGTACTGGCCACGTCCGACAAGGCGACGGCCGTCGACGTCCGGATCATCGTCGGGGCGGAGACCGAACCGCCCTCGCGGTTCACCCGCGAGGAGATCCTCGCGTCGATGAACCGGATCATGCGACCGGCCTCGGTCGCGGTGATCGGCGCGTCGGCCGAGGCCGGGAAGATCGGCAACTCGGTGATGAAGAACCTGGTCGACGGCGGGTACCAGGGGCGGATCCACCCGGTGAACCCGAAGGCCACCGAGATTCTCGGCCTTCCGGCCGCGAAGACGATCACCGACATCGACGACGACGTCGACGTGGCGATCTTCGCGATCCCGGCGAAATTCGTGCCGCAAGCACTGGAAGAAGCGGGCGCCAAGGGCGTGGCCGGCGCGATCCTGATCCCGTCCGGCTTCGGCGAGACCGGCAACCAGGAGCTCCAGGACGAGGTCGTGGCCATCGCCCGCAAGCACGGCGTCAGGATCCTCGGGCCGAACATCTACGGCTACTACTACACGCCCGAGCACCTCTCGGCGACGTTCTGCACCCCCTACGACGTGCCCGGCGGCGTCGCCCTGAGCTCGCAGAGCGGCGGGATCGGGATGGCGATCCTCGGGTTCAGCCGGTCGGCCCGGATGGGTGTCTCGGCGATCGTCGGCGTCGGCAACAAGGCCGACCTCGACGAGGACGACCTGCTGACGTTCTTCGAGGACGACGACCATACGCAGCTGATCGCGATGCACCTCGAGGACCTCAAGGACGGCCGCGCGTTCGCCGAGACCGCGCAGCGGGTCTCGAAGCGCAAGCCGGTGATCGTCCTCAAGGCCGGTCGCACCGCGGCCGGTGCGAAAGCGGCCGGCTCACACACCGGCGCGCTGGCCGGCGACGACGCGGTCTACGACGACATCCTCCGGGAGTCCGGCGTGATCCGGGCGCCGGGCCTCAACGACCTGCTCGAGTACGCCCGGGGCATCCCGCAGCTGCCCACGCCCAAGGGCGAGAACGTCGTCATCATCACCGGCGCCGGGGGATCGGGCGTGCTGCTCTCCGACGCCTGCGTCGACAACGGGCTCTCGCTGATGCGGATCCCCGACGACCTGGACCAGGCGTTCCGGGCCTACATCCCGCCGTTCGGCGCGGCCGGCAACCCGGTCGACATCACCGGCGGCGAACCGCCGTCCACCTACCGCAACACGATCGCGCTGGGCCTGGAGGACCCGCGGATCCACGCGCTGATCCTCGGCTACTGGCACACGATCGTGACGCCCCCGATGACGTTCGCCGAGCTCGTCGTCGACGTGGTGGACGAGTACCGGGCCCGGGGGATCCACAAGCCGGTCGTCGCGTCGCTCTCGGGTGACGTCGAAGTCGAAGAGGCGAGCGAGCACCTCTACCGCAACGGGATCGTCGCCTACCCCTACACCACCGAGAAGCCGGTCGCGGTGCTCGGTGCGAAATACCGGTGGGCCCGCGCAGCGGGCCTGCTCTGAGCTCCATCCGCTCCACGAACCACGGCGGTGAACGTTTCGTACCCCTGCTCCAGGAGGTCCAGCGTGAGTACTTCCGAAAAGCCCGCAGAATCGGAGACGGCACCCCCCGGTGGGTTCCGAGAAGTGAAGGACGTGAACGGCCGCATCTACCGCGTCGGCGAGACCGACCGGCAGATCATGGGCCGTTCACGACGGTGGATGGTGTTCCTGCCGTGGGTCGCGATGATGGCGATCTCGTCGTCGGAATACGCGTTCTCCTCGGCCGAGGAGACGCTCTCGGGTGCGCACGGCTGGCACGGCGCGCACATCTTCTGGCTGCTCGGCGTCTGGATCTTCTTCCAGGCCGCGGTGGCGTTCCCGGTCGGGGAGCTGCGCGAGCGGGGCACGCTCTCGGCCCGGAACGCGATGCTGATCGGCGCGTGCGGAACCGTGCTCGGCTATCTCGCGCTGGCCTACGCGCCGAACGTCTGGGTCGCCTACCTCGGGTTCGGCCTCTTCGGCGGCTGCGGCGCCGGCGCGGTGTACGCGACCTGCGTCAACATGGTCGGGAAGTGGTACCCGGAGCGGAAGGGTGGCAAGACCGGGTTCGTCAACGGCGGCTTCGCCTACGGCTCCGTCCCGTTCATCTTCCTGTTCAAGAACTACATGGACGTCGGGAACCTGGGCGGGATCCTGACCGCGGTCGGTTTCGGGCTGGCGATCACGGTCGCGCTGGTCGGGTTCTTCTTCGTCGACCCGCCCAAGAACTGGTGGCCGCCGCACGTCGACCCGCTGCGCGCCGCGGCCGACGACCCGCGGATCCGGCGCTCGCTGCTGAAGAACCCGCCCGCGGTGAAGCAGTACAAGCCGTCCGAGGCGATCCGCACCCCGGTGCTGCCGCTGATGTGGTTCTGCCTGCTCTGCACGGCCGGCATCAACATCTTCGGCATCGCGTTCCAGGTGCCGTTCGGTGACGAGATGGGCTTCGCCGGGGGCATCGTCGCGCTGGCGATGAGCCTCAAGGCGATCATCAACGGCACCGGCCGGGGCGTCATCGGATGGATCTCCGACCGGTACGGCCGGCGGCAGACGCTGGTGATCGTGTGCATCGTGCTGGGCGGCGCGCAGTACGCGGTGTACTTCTCCGGCTCGATCGGCAACATGCCGCTGTTCCTGCTGGCGTCGATGGTCTCGGGCTTCGGCGGCGGCGCGATCTTCCCGCTGTTCGCGGCGATGACCGCGGACTTCTTCGGCGAGAACAACAACGCGTCGAACTACGGGATGGTCTACAGCTCGAAGCTGGTGTCCGGCCTGGTCGGGTCCGGTCTGGGGGCCGTCGTGGTCGCGGCCTGGGGCTACGGAGGGGCGTTCATCCTCGCCGGGACGATCGGCCTCGCCACCGCGTTCCTGGCCATGCTGCTCCGGCAGCCCGGCCGGGACCTGCGCACGACCAGCCAAGAGTCCCTCGCCCTGTCGGCCTGAGGTCACGCGTGGCCGCGCCTCCGGGCGCGGCCACGCAGTGGGGAGCGTTCATGAAGATTGCCGTGCTCGGCGCCGGGGCGATCGGCGCGTACGTCGGAGCGGCGCTGCACCGCGGGGGCGCCGACGTCTCGTTGATCGCCCGGGGCGCCCACCTGGCCGCGCTGCGGCGCGACGGCGTCCGGGTGCACAGCCCGCGGGGTGACTTCGTCGCCCGGGCGCACGCCACCGACGACCCCCGCGAGGTCGGCCCGGTGGACTACGTCTTCCTCGGGTTGAAGGCCCACCAGTACGCGACCTGCGGGCCGCTGATCGAGCCGCTGCTCGGCCCGTCGACCGCGGTGATCGCCGCCCAGAACGGGATCCCCTGGTGGTACTTCCACGGGTTGCGTGGGCACCCGCTGGAGGGCCGCCGGATCGAGGCCGTCGACCCGCGCGGAGCGGTCTCCCACGTGCTGCCGGTGGAGCGGGCCATCGGGTGCGTCGTCTACTGCTCGACCGAGATCGAGTCGCCGGGGGTCATCCGTCACCTGGAGGGCACCCGGTTCTCGATCGGCGAGCCTTCGGGGGCGATCTCCGACCGGTGCCGGGCGTTCGCCGACGCGATGGTCGACGGGGGACTCAAGTGCCCGGTCGAGCCGGACCTGCGCGACGACATCTGGGTCAAGCTGATGGGCAACGTCGCGTTCAACCCGCTGTCCGCCCTGACCAGGGCGACGATGGTCGACATGTGCGGGCACCCCGGGGCCCGTTCGCTGGTGGCGTCCATGATGGCCGAGACCATCGCGATCGCCGAAGCCACCGGGTGCCACCCGTCGGTGTCGATCGAACGGCGCATCGAGGGCGCGGCCCGGGTCGGGCACCACAAGACGTCGACGCTGCAGGACCTGGAAGCGGGCAAGGAGCTCGAGCTCGAGGCGATCATCGGGGCGGTCGTCGAGATCGCCGAGCTCACCGGCGTGCCGGCGCCGACGCTGCGCAACGTGTACGCGGCGGTGGACCTGCTGGCCCGCACGATGGCGATGGCCGGCTGATGGCCCGCGCCGACGTGTCCCGGGTCGACCCCCGGAAGCGCGGCCGCCGGGCCCAGCCCGCGTCGCCGCTGGCCGGCCTCGACCCGCAGCTGGTGATGACCGTGCGCCGGATCGTCGCCGCCCACGCCGGGTGGCGCGGCCCGCTGCTGCCGGTGCTGCACGCGCTCCAGGACGAGCTGGGGTACGTGCCGCCGGACGCGACCCCGATCCTGGCCCACGAGCTCAACCTGTCCCGGGCCGAGGTGCACGGCGTGATCACGTTCTACACCGACTTCCGGACGGCGCCGGCCGGCCCGCGCACGGTGCGGATCTGCCGGGGCGAGGCCTGTCAGGCGGTCGGCGCCTCCGCGCTCGTGGAAGCCGCGGGCGACCGCGCCGGGCACGTCTTCTGCTTCGGCAACTGCGCGCTCGGCCCCACCGTCGAGGTCGACGGCCGGGTACTCGGCCGGGTCACCCCGGAGAAGCTCAGGGAGGTGCTCCCGTGACCGTCGTCTACGTCCCGCGGGATTCCGCGGCCCGCTCGGTCGGTGCCGACGAGGTGGCGGACGCGTTCCGCGCGCGCGGCGTCGAGGTCGTGCGCAACGGGTCGCGGGGGATGCTCTGGCTCGAGCCGTTCGTCGAGGTGACCACGCCGGCCGGGCGGGTGGGGTACGGGCCGGTAACTGCGCCCGATGTGGACTCGATTCTCGCCGGTGGCCCGCATCCGCTGCGGATCGGCGTCGTCGACGACATCCCCTGGCTGGCCCGGCAGAACCGGGTGACGTTCGCCCGGGTCGGAATCACCGATCCGGTGTCGCCGGTCGACTACCTGGCCCACGGAGGCCTGGCCGGGCTGCGGCGGGCCTTGTCGATGGCGCCGGCCGAGGTCGTGGCCGAGGTGACCGAGTCCGGCCTGCGCGGCCGGGGCGGGGCCGGGTTCCCGGCCGGCATCAAGTGGCAGACCGTGCTGGGCTGCGACGGCCCGCTGAAGTTCGTCTGCGCCAATGCCGACGAGGGGGACAGCGGCACGTTCGCCGACCGGATGATGCTCGAGGGCGACCCGTTCGCGCTGATCGAGGGCATGACGATCGCCGCCCACGCGGTCGGCGCGACCGAGGGCTACGTGTACGTGCGGTCGGAGTACCCCGACGCGGTCGCCACGCTGCGGGCGGCGATCGACGTGGCCCGGGCCGAGGGGTGGCTGGGCACCGAGATCCTCGGGTCGTCCCTGACGTTCGACCTGCACGTCCGGGTCGGGGCCGGCGCCTACATCTGTGGCGAAGAGACCTCGATGCTGGAGTCGCTGGAGGGCAAGCGCGGGATGGTGCGCGCGAAACCGCCGATCCCGGCGATCGAGGGCCTGTTCGGGAAGCCGACCGTGGTGAACAACGTGCTCACGCTGGCCACGGTGCCGGCGATCCTGGCCCGCGGGCCGGCGTTCTACCGCGCGCTGGGCGTCGAGAGATCACGGGGCACCCAGGTGTTCCAGCTCGGCGGGAACACGCTGCGCGGTGGCATCGTCGAGGCGGCGTTCGGGCTCACGCTCGGCGAGCTCGTGCACGACTTCGGCGGGGGCACGCTCTCCGGGCGCCCGGTGCGGTGCGTGCAGGTCGGCGGGCCGCTGGGCGCCTACGTCCCGACGTCGCAGTTCGGGCTGCCGCTGGACTACGAGGCGTTCGCGGCGGCCGGGGCCATGCTCGGCCACGGTGGCGTCGTCGTGTTCGACGACCGCGTGGACCTGGCCGCCCAGGCCCGGTTCGCGTTCGAGTTCTGCGCCGAGGAGTCCTGCGGCAAGTGCACGCCGTGCCGGGTCGGCGCGGTCCGGGGCGTCGAGGTCGTCGACCGGATCCGGGCCGGCGAGCGGCGCGAGGAGAACCTCGTCCTGCTCGAGGACCTGTGCGTACTGATGACCGACGGCTCGCTCTGCGCGATGGGCGGCCTGACCCCGATGCCGGTCCGTAGCGCTCTGAAGCTGTACCTCCAGGAGACGTCATGACGCTGGTGAAAGAACCCGACTTCGGCACTCCGGCCCGTCCCGGGGACCCGACCGTCACCGTTTCCGTGGACGGGCTCCCGGTGGTGGTGCCGCCCGGGACCTCGGTGATGCGCGCGGCCGCGCTGGCCGGCGTCAGCGTTCCGAAGCTCTGCGCGACGGATTCCCTGGAGGCGTTCGGATCGTGCCGGCTCTGCGTCGTCGAGATCGACGGACGCCGGGGGACCCCGGCGTCGTGCACCACGCCGGTCGACGACGGGATGCGGATCCGCACGCAGTCGGCGCACCTGGAGCGGCTGCGCCGCGGGGTGATGGAGCTGTACATCTCCGACCATCCGCTGGACTGCCTGACCTGCCCGGCCAACGGCGACTGCGAACTGCAGGACATGGCCGGGGTGGTGGGGTTGCGTTCGGTTCGCTACGAGGGGGGCCCGAGCCACCTCGACGCGCCCAAGGACACCAGCAACCCGTACTTCGACTTCGACGAGTCCAAGTGCATCGCCTGCTCCCGCTGCGTGCGGGCCTGCGACGAGGTGCAGGGGACGCTCGCGCTGACGATCGCGAACCGCGGCTTCGCGTCGAAGGTCGCTCCTGGGCCGACGAACTTCCTGGACTCGGAGTGCGTCTCCTGCGGGGCCTGCGTGCAGGCCTGCCCGACCGCCACGCTGCAGGAGAAGTCGGTCGTCGAGCTCGGGATGCCGACCCGGAGCGTGATCACGACCTGCGCGTACTGCGGGGTCGGGTGCTCGTTCAAGGCCGAGCTGCGCGGCACCGAGCTGGTCCGGATGGTGCCGCACAAGGACGGCGGCGCGAACGAGGGGCACTCGTGCGTGAAGGGCCGCTTCGCGTTCGGGTACGCGACCCACCCGGACCGGGTGCTGACGCCTCTCGTCCGGGAGTCGATCACCGATCCGTGGCGGGAAGTGTCCTGGGATTCCGCCATCGAGACCGTCGCGTCCCGGATGCGGGCGATCCAGGACCGGTTCGGCCCCGGGTCGATCGGCGCGATCTCGTCCTCGCGCTGCACGAACGAGGAGGTGTGGGTCGTCCAGAAGATGGTGCGGGCGGCGTTCGGCAACAACAACGTCGACACGTGTGCGCGGGTCTGCCACTCGCCGACCGGCTACGGCCTCAAGCAGACGTTCGGCGAGTCGGCCGGCACCCAGGACTTCAAGTCGGTCGCGCTCGCCGACGTGATCCTGCTGATCGGCGCGAACCCGACCGACGGCCACCCGGTGTTCGCGTCCCGGATGAAGCGGCGGCTGCGCCAGGGCGCGCAGCTGATCGTCGTGGATCCGCGCCGGATCGACCTCGTGCGGTCCCCGCACGTCGAGGCCGCCCACCACCTGCAGCTGCGGCCGGGGACGAACGTCGCGATCGTCAACGCGCTCGCGCACGTCGTGGTGACCGAGGGTCTGGTGTCCGACGACTTCGTCGCCTCGCGCTGCGAAGGTTTCGACGAGTGGGCGACGTTCATCGCCCGGCCCGAGAACAGCCCGGAAGTGGTCGCCGACGTGACCGGGGTGCCGGCCGAATCGGTACGGGCGGCCGCGCGGCTGTACGCGTCGGCCGGCAACGGGGCCATCTATTACGGGCTCGGGGTCACCGAGCACTCGCAGGGCTCCACGATGGTGATGGGCCTGGCCAACCTGGCCATGGCGACCGGCAACGTCGGCCGGGAGGGCGTCGGGGTGAACCCGCTGCGCGGTCAGAACAACGTGCAGGGCTCGTGCGACATGGGCTCGTTCCCGCACGAGCTGCCCGGGTACCGCCACGTGTCGGACGACGTCGTGCGCGGGCTGTTCTCGTCGGCCTGGGGCGTGCCGATCGAGCCGGAGCCGGGGCTGCGGATCCCCAACATGTTCGACGCGGCGATCGACGGGTCGTTCCGGGGGCTGTTCGTGCACGGCGAGGACATCGCGCAGTCGGATCCGAACCTGTCCCACGTCACCGCGGCGCTGTCGGCGATGGAGCTGGTCGTCGTGCAGGACCTGTTCCTGAACGAGACGGCTGAGTTCGCGCACGTCTTTCTGCCCGGGGCGTCGTTCCTGGAGAAGGACGGCACGTTCACGAACGCCGAGCGGCGGATCAACCGGGTGCGCGCGGTGATGCCGCCGAAGACCGGCAAGAGCGAGTGGGAGATCGTCAGCGAGATCGCCACCGCGATGGGCTACCCGATGGCGTACTCGCACCCGAGCGAGATCATGGACGAGATCGCGGCGATGACGCCGACGTTCACCGGGGTGTCGTACGAGGCGCTGGAGAAGCTGGGCAGCATCCAGTGGCCGTGCAACGCGTCAGCGCCGTCGGGGACGCCGGTGATGCACGTGGATTCGTTCGTGCGGGGGCTCGGGAAGTTCGTGCCGACGCCGTTCGTCGCCACCGAGGAGCAGACCACCCGGCGCTACCCGCTGGTGCTCACGACCGGGCGGATCCTCAGCCAGTACAACGTCGGCGCGCAGACCCGGCGCACCGGCAACGTCGCCTGGCACCCGGAGGACCTGCTCGAGATCCACCCGCACGACGCCTCCGAGCGGGGGATCAGCGAGGGCGCGGTCGTGACGCTGGCCAGCCGGGTGGGGGAGACCCGACTGCGGGCGACGATCTCCGACCGGATGCCGGTCGGCGTGGTCTACACGACGTTCCACCACCCGGTGACCGGCGCGAACGTCGTGACGACCGAGCACTCGGACTGGGCCACGAACTGCCCGGAGTACAAGGTGACCGCGGTGCAGGTGTCGGGTGCACGCTGAGGCGCGGCTGGTGAACGACATCGCCCGGCAGTTCCGGCACCTGACGCCGGAGGCCGCGGCCGAGCAGATCGCCGGACACGTGGCCCGGTTCTGGGATCCGCGGATGCGGGCGCGGTTGCTGGCTCTGGCCGACGCGGGGTCGGAGGGCCTGGATCCGCTGGCCGTGGCCGCCGTGGCGGTGCTCCGGCGCTGGTGAACTTGGTATGCCGACCGACTGTATGCTGTAAACCGTCAGTCGACACTGCCGGAGGAACGATGAGCGAGATGGGCGGTCGGGGCTCCCGCTCTCGGCGCAAGCCGCTGGAGCGGCCGGCGCCGCTGCGTCAGGTCGTCACCGACGAGATCGCCGACATGATCATCACCGGTGAGCTGTCGCCGGGCGAGCACCTGGTCGAGCAGGAGCTCGCCGCCCAGCTCGGCGTCTCCCGCCAGCCCGTGCGCGAGGCGCTGCAACGTCTGCACTCCGAGGGCTGGGTCGACCTGCGGCCCGGCCTCGGGGCGTTCGTGCACACGCCGACCGCCGAGGAGGCCGACCAGCTGCTCGCCGCCCGCACGCTGCTCGAGGCCGAGTCGGCCCGGCTGGCCGCCGCGAACGCGACCCCGGCGCTGGTCGAGCAGCTGTGGGAGCTCCAGGCGGCCGGCGAGGCCGCGGTGGAGGCCGACGACGAGGCTGGCATGGTCGCCGCGAACGCCGCCCTGCACGCCCAGATCATGACGATGTCCGGCAACACGGTGCTCTCCGAGCTCGTCGGCATCGTCGACAGCCGGGTGCGCTGGTACTACCGCCCGATCGCCCGCTCGCGGGGCCGCGAGGCCTGGGACGAGCACCGCGAGATCATCGAGGTGCTGGCGGCCGGAAACGCCCGCAAGGCCGGCGACCTCATGCGCAAGCACACCGAGCGCACCCGCAAGACGTACCACCAGCGGGCCCAGGAGGCCGAGAAGAACCCGAACCCCCCGGTCGAGAAGGGCGCCTAGGAGAAACGTCACCCGGCCGACCACGGTGTAGTCCGGCGGCTGCGACTCGTCGGCGAGCTCGCGAGCGTCCGCTGCCCGTCGTCGTTGCCGGTGAGGTTGACGACCAGCAGGACGGCGGCCAGCAGCACGACGACGGCCATCACGGCGCCGAGCGCCGCGAACAGCGGCAGCCGGCGGCGGGACGACGACGACGGCGGCGGCGGGGTCGTCGGGAAGGCCGGACCCGGGCCGGCCGGGGACGCCGGAGCCGCGGTGGTCAGCAGGTCGGCGACGAGCAGCGCGCCCCGGGCGACGACCGACTCCGGGTTCTCCACGACCGTCGGGGCGATCCCGAACTCCTGGTGCAGCAGCGTGGCCGCGAGCGGGATCCGGCTCGAGCCGCCGACCAGGAAGATTGCCTCCACGTCGGACCGCGGGGCGCCTGCGGCCCGGAGCGCGGCGCCGGTGACCGCGACGGTCCGGTCGAGCAGCGGCCGGGCCAGCAGCTCCCGGCCGATCGGGACGTCGTCCTCGAGCCGCGGGACGTGGACGTGCGCCGACGCGGTGCGCGGCAGCATCTCCTCGGCCTGCCGGATGTCGTCCCGGAGCGCCCGGGACGCGCGCAGGTCGCCGGAGGTCGACGGGGTGGCGGGCCGCGGCCGGAGATCGGCGCCCCGCGCCGCCGAGGCGGTCCGGGGCGCCGAGGCGGTCCGGAGGTAGTCGAAGATCGCCGCGTCGAGGTCGCCGGGGTCGGCGAGGGGCGAGCGGAGCGCGGGCTTGCGCAGCACGGGCTTGCGGAGCGCGGGTCAGGAAGCTGGACGCGGCCGCGACCGGTTCCGGCACGAGCCGGGGAGCGGTCAGGCCGGCCAGCGCGGCCGCCTGCCGCAGCACGTCCTGCCGGGTCCGGCGCCAGGCCGCCGGATGGCTGAGCACGTCCTGGCCGGAGCCTGGCCATCCCCGGTGGAGGCCCCGGCCGGAGGTGTGCCTACTTGTACATCGTCTGGTTCATGGTGCCGGGGGCGTAGGCGTCCGGATCGACCCAGACGTTGATCAGCGACGGGAGGCCGCTCTCGCGGGCCCGGCGCAGCGCCGGGCCGATGTCGGCCGGGTCGCGGACCTCCTCGCCGTAGCCGCCCAGCATCTGGGCGAACTTGTCGTACCGCACGTCGCCGAGCGTGTTCCCGACCCGCTGACGGGCCTCGCCGTACTTGCGCAGCTGCCCGTACCGGATCTGGTTCATCGACGAGTTGTTCCCGACGACCCCGACGAACGGCAGGTTGAACCGCACCAGCGTCTCGAAGTCCCAGCCGGTCAGCGAGAACGCGCCGTCGCCGAACAGCGCCACGACCTCCTTGTCGGGCCGCGCGTACTTCGCCGCCAGCACGAACGGGATCCCGACGCCGAGCGTGCCGAGCGGGCCCGGGTCCATCCAGTGGCCCGGCGTCTTCGGCTGGACGACCCCGCCGGAGAACGTGACGATGTCGCCGCCGTCCCCGATGTAGATGGAGTCCTCGGTCAGGAACTCGTTGATCTCGTGGGCCAGCCGCAGCGGGTGGATGGGCGAAGCGTCGGAGAGCTGGCGGGGGAGCCGCTTCTGGTAGGCCTCGTTCTCGACCGCGCGCAGCTCCGCGAACCACGGTGCGCGCGAGGCCACCGGGCCGGTCACGGCCCGCGTCACCGCGGCCAGGACCGCGCCCGGGTCGCCGACGATCCCCAGGTCGATGTCCCGGTTCTTGCCGACGGTGCGGTAGTCCAGGTCGATCTGCACGACCGTGGCCGACGACGGCAGCCGGCGCCCGTACCCCATCCGGAAGTCGAACGGCGTCCCGACGATCACGATGACGTCGGCCTGGTTGAACGCGTACCGCCGGGAAAGGTGGAAGTGGTGCGGGTCGCCGGGCGGCAGCGAGCCGCGGGCCGAGCCGTTCATGAACACCGGGATGTCGAGCGTCCGGGCGAAGTCGATCGCCGCTTCGGTGCCCCGTCCGGTCCACACCTGCGACCCGAGGAGAACCGCGGGCTTCGAGGCCCGCTGCAGGATGTCGGCCAGCCGCTGGACGGCCGCCGGGTCCCCCGCACTACGAGTCGACGCCCGGTACCGGCCGGGCTCGGGGATCGTGCAGTCGGCCAGGTCGACCTCGGCGTCCAGCACGTCCCGGGGGATCTCCAGGAACGACGGGCCGGGGGCGCCCGCGTAGCACTCCCGGAACGCCATCGAGACCATGTCCGCGCTGCGGGTGGTGTGCGGCACGGTCGCGGCGAACTTCGTGATCGGCGTCATCATGTCGACGTGTGGCAGGTCCTGCAGCGAGCCCATCTTGTGCTGGCTGAGCGCACCCTGGCCGCCGATCAGCAGCATCGGGCTCTCGGCCCGGAACGCGTTCGCGACGCCGGTGACCGCGTCGGTGGTGCCGGGCCCGGCCGTCACCACGGCGACGCCGGGCTTGCCGGTGACCCGCGCGTACCCGTCGGCGGCGTGGGCCGCGACCTGCTCGTGCCGGACGTCCACGACCGCGATGCCCTCGTCGACGCAGCCGTCGTAGATGTCGATGATGTGCCCGCCGCAGAGGGTGAAGATGACGTCGACGCCCTCGGCCTTCAGCGCCTTCGCGACGAGGTGCCCGCCGGAGATCCGGTCCGGATCCTGGCTCCGCTGCCGCAGGATCGCCGCGGTGGCTTCGGCCTCCGGCTCCGTGGTGGTCTGGCTCATGTCCCTCAACTCCTCGGTGTTGCCGCGGACTGAAGACTGCATACGGTATGCGGCGTCCCTATGTTCCACCGGTCACCGCTGACTGTCCAGGGCCGATTGTCGACGCGCATATTGCATACAGTATGGCGCAGCGCTACGGTTTCGGGAGTCGAGCGAGGACGGTGGCCATGGATCTGTACGAGTACCAGGCACGCGATCTGTTCGCCGCGCACGACGTCCCGGTGCTGCCGGGCGTCGTCGCCGAGACCCCTGAGGACGCCCAGGCGGCGGCCGTCGGTCTGGGGCGGGCCGTTGTCGTCAAGGCGCAGGTCAAGACCGGCGGACGGGGCAAGGCCGGCGGGGTCAAGCTCGCGCCCGACCCGGACGCGGCGCGGCGGCGGGCGTCCGAGATCCTGGGCCTGGAGATCAAGGGCCACCCCGTGCGGCGCGTACTGGTGACCACGGCCACCGAGATCGCCGACGAGTACTACTTCTCCTACCTGCTGGACCGGGCCAACCGTACGTTCCTCGCGCTGGCGTCGCTCGAAGGCGGCGTCGAGATCGAGGAGACCGCGGTGACGAACCCGGAGGCGCTGGTCCGGATCCCGATCGACCCGCTCACCGGTGTCGGCGCGGCCGAGGCCGAACGGATCGTGTCCGCGGTCGGCCTCCCGCCCGCGTCGGCCGAGGCCGTACAACGCCTCTGGACGACGTTCGTCGCCGAGGACGCGCTGCTGGTCGAGGTCAACCCGCTGGTCCGGGACGTCGACGGGGCGATCGTCGCGCTCGACGGGAAGGTGACGCTCGACGACAACGCGGCCTACCGGCACCCCGGGCACGCGGCCCTGCGCGACCTCGGCGCGGCCGACCCGCTCGAAGCGAAGGCGCAGGCCCGGCACCTCAACTACGTCCGGCTCGACGGGCAGGTGGGGGTGATCGGCAACGGCGCCGGCCTGGTGATGTCCACGCTGGACGTCGTCGCGCTGGCGGGTGCCGACCCGGCCAACTTCCTCGACATCGGCGGTGGGGCGTCGGCCGAGGTCATGGCCAACGCGCTGGAGATCGTGCTGGCCGACCCGGGCGTCCGGAGCGTCCTCGTGAACGTCTTCGGGGGCATCACCGCGTGCGACGCGGTCGCGGACGGGATCGTCCGCGCGTACGCGCTGCTGCGGAGCCGGGGCGAGCCGGTCGACCGGCCGGTCGTCGTCCGGCTCGACGGCAACCGGGCCGACGAGGGACGGAAGATCCTGCGGGTGGCCGGGCTACCCAGGCTCGAGTTGGTGGACACGATGGACGGCGCGGCCGCGCGCGCCGCTTCGCTGGCATCGGAGGTGGCCTGAGATGGCGATCTGGTTGACCGAGAAGAGTCGGGTGATCGTTCAGGGGATGACCGGCGCCGAGGGCAGCAGGCACACCCGGCGGATGCTCACCGCGGGCACGACCGTGGTCGGTGGCGTGAACCCGCGCAAGGCCGGCACCAGCGTCGATTTCGACGGCGCGAAGTTGCCGGTCTTCGCGGGGGTGGCCGAGGCGATGGCCGAGACCGGCGCGGACGCGACCGTGATCTTCGTGCCGCCGGCCTTCACGCTGGCCGCCGGGCTGGAGGCGGTCGCGGCCGGGATCCCGCTGGCCGTGGTGATCACCGAGGGGGTGCCGGTGCACGACACCGCGGCCCTGTGGGCGCACGCGGTGGCGGCCGGGAACGCCACCCGGATCATCGGGCCGAACTGCCCGGGGCTGATCAGCCCGGGGAGGTCGAACGCCGGGATCATCCCGGCCGACATCACCGGCGCCGGGCGGATCGGGCTGGTCTCGAAGTCCGGCACCCTGACCTACCAGCTCATGTACGAGCTGCGCGACGTCGGGTTCTCGACCTGCGTCGGCATCGGGGGAGACCCGATCGTCGGGACGACGCACGTGGACTGCCTGCGGGCGTTCGAGGACGACCCGGAGACCGACGCGATCGTGATGATCGGCGAGATCGGCGGCGACGCCGAGGAGCGGGCGGCCGACTTCGTCGCCGAACACGTGACCAAGCCGGTCGTCGGGTACGTCGCCGGGTTCACCGCGCCCGAGGGAAAGACGATGGGCCACGCCGGGGCGATCGTCTCGGGCAGCGCGGGCACCGCCGACGCGAAACAGAAGGCGCTCGAAGCGGCCGGGGTGCGGGTCGGGCGGACGCCGTCGGAGACCGCGAAGCTCCTGCGCGAGGTGCTGTAGCCCTCTTTCGTCGCCTTCGGACACGATAGGTTCGGAGCGGCGATCCTTCGACGGCGAGGGGATCATGCGGTGCGGTGGAACTTGCGATGGGTAGCCGCGAACGCTGACGTCTGGCGTGCCTCGGATCTGCGGGCGGCGTGCCAGGCGGTGGGGTACTCGCCGTCGGTGAGCAAGGTCGCGTCGTGGTGGAACGGGCCGCCGACGTCGGTTCGGCTGGATGAGCTGGACATGATCTGCACGGCGCTGAACTGCCGGATTGCCGATCTGCTCGAGGCGGAGCCGCCGGGTGAGGCGGACGGAACGGGGAGCGCGCCGCCCCGAGCAGCAATGACGCCGAGGCCGTCTCCTCCGGATTGAGCGGTTCGGCCCGTGGCCCGCGACCGAGGGTGGCGATGGTCTGCGCGTGACCTCTACCCTCCGACCGCGCTTGACGGATGGTCTGCTGATGGTGCGGCCCGCCGGAGGGCCGGTCGCCCGGCGATGTCCTCCCGCTGCCGCGGCGCAGGCGCTGCTCCGGATCGTCCCGGAGTGCCGCTGGCTGACCCGCGTCGTGCCTGAGCTGGCCCGCGACGCCGCTTTCTGGCCCGCGACGCCGCTTTCTGGCCCGACGACCTGGGGCCGGCCGATTCCGCTCCGGCCGGCGCGAGTTCGAGCACCAGCGCACCCACCGCGGCGTCCGGCCGCTGACCGCGGCCTACCGCCAACGCGCACCAGGCCACCCGGCCTCGAGGAGCGCCGCCCGCACCGTGCCCAGCGTCCGCATCGCACCGCCCGACGATTCGTGAGTGGCCCAGGCCGTGGTCGTTGGGCTCCGGGCATCCTCTCGGCGGGTGCTCCTGATTCGGCTGGGCTCGCCGGTCGGACGGGGCTCGTGCCGAGGCTCGGTCGCGCTGCCGGTCCTCACCCGCGATCGGATCCTGTGATGATCTGCCGCCGCAGCGACACGGTGCCCGGCCTCGCCGGCGGCAACAACACCTCGAACGACGAACTTCCACCACGAGCCACGCTCACCACCGAACGACCGACTTCTCCAGCACGCTCCGCCGCAGCTCCGCATTCGGGCGGCCGCAAGCGCACGCCAACTCGGCCTCGACGAGCGCGGCGCACGGACCATGACCGGCGTCTGCGTCCGGGCCGCCCAGCATCTCCTCGCACGGACCGCGGCGGTCAGCAGGGTCGGGGCGCGGATTCGAGGGGCCCAGGCCGTGGTCGCTGCGAGCCCGCCGGGCGTTCCCCTGGAGGGTATTCCTGATGCGGCTGCCCTCTCCGGGCTCTCGCGGTGCATCACCGGCCCTCCACCAGGGCCGAATCGACCGGCACGTCCAAGTTCGGCCTCGACGAGCGCGGCGCACGGATCGCGACCGGCGTCTATCGCCGCGTCGCCCAGCATCCCCTCGCACGGATTGCGGCGGTCAGCAAGGTCGGGGCGTGGATTGATGGGGCTCAGCTCGCCACCTGAGTCGCCCAGACGTGGTCGTTGGGCCCCGCGCGCCCCGCGCC